>NZ_JACAOM010000008.1:38033-148330 GCF_013386245.1 Pseudomonas sp. 21615526
GCCACGGGTCATTGCCGCACGCCTAATACTTGCTGCAACCGATTTGTCACCGTCTCACTCGCCCCCAACATCGGCGCCCGCAACTCACTGCCGATCAAACCGTCCATCGCCAGCGCGGCCTTCACCGGTGCCGGATTGGGCTCCACGAACAGTGTGTGAATCAACGGCAGTAGCCCGAAAAACGTCTCGCGAGCCGCCAGCAACCGGTTGTCGCGAACCTGTCGATGCAGCGCCACAAAATCTGCGGTACGCACATGCGCCGACGCGGCAATCGCGCCGGTCGCTCCCAGGCACAGCGCGTTGAATATCTGCACATCCTCGCCACACAACACATCCACATTCCCGCTGGCCAGCAGCGCCAGGGTATTGGCCAGGTTGCCGCCACAATCCTTGATCGCGACGATCCGTTCATGGGCGACGATGCTCAGCAACGTCGCCTGTTCGAAGGCGATACCGGTGCGGTAGGGAATGTCATACAGAATGATCGGCACACTGGACGCATCGGCCACGGTGCGGAAGAACGCCTCAAGGCCCGCCTGGGACGGGCGGATGTAGCTCGGCGGCGGTACCAGCAAACCGGCCACCGGGCGTTGCAGGATTTCACTCTGGAACTGCAGCAGCTCAATCTGGTTATACCCCGCCAGGCCCATCACCACCTGCTGCGGCGGTACCAGTTCCAGTACGGCATCCAGCATCGCCAACTGCTCACGGCGGCTCAGTGCTGCGGCTTCGCCGGTGGTGGTACAGACCATGATCCCGGCCACGCCTTGTTCCAGCAGATGGCAGACCAGGCGGCGCAAGCCGATGAAGTCGATAACGCCGTTATGAAACGGTGTAACGACGGGAACCCAGATACCTTGAAACGATGACATGCGCTTTCTCCTGATGGTTGACCGATTTCGTCACCGTCAGAAGGGCAGAGGGAAGTAAGCAAGAGGAGGGGGCCTTCGCGCTCAATGTCCTGTCAGCTCATCTGACGGGACAGCGCGCCCCGGTCACATGAGCGACTGTTTCTTCGATTTGAGGGCGTGCGCAACGCAACCTTGCGCCTTGGCAATCAAGCCAATGACGGAAAAGTTGAAGGTCGTTGCAGACATTGAGGACACACCCTGAAGAAGACGCTTATCTTTATGGATTATTACAGGGTGTGTCAACTCACGGCGATCAGTCGCGGTTCAACCAGTGGCGCACGAAACGCACCTGCTCTGCCGACAGTTCTGCGTCTTCCGGCGCGCCGATGAAACCGCCGTGGGGCATTGCTTCAAAGATGTGCAGTTCCACCGGTACCTCGGCCCGGCGCAGCGCCCGGTGCAGGCGTACGGCGTTGGACAGGAACAGGTCGCGGGTGCCGCTTTGCACGAACGTCGGCGGGAAGCCTGGTGCGAAATCCCCGAACAGCGGCGACAGGTACGGGTGAGACAAATCCGCGCCAGCGGCGTACAGCAGGTTGGTGCTCATCAGCGGGTTGGGCAACACCACGTCGACGGTGCGGTTGACCTGGAAGCTGTCGCCCGATTCGGTCAGGTCCACTTCAGGTGACAGCAATACCAGCGCGGCCGGCAGCGGCAAGCCTTCGTCGCGGGCGCGCAGCACCATGGCAGCGGCGAGGTTGCCTCCGGCCGAGCGTCCGCCGATCACGATCTTGTCCGGGGTGTGGTGCTTCAGCACATGCCGGTAGGTGGCCAGACAGTCATCGAGTGCCGCCGGGTACGGATGGTCAGGCGGCATGCGGTAGTCCACGCCGTAGCAGGTCAGGTTGTGCAGGTCGGCGTGCTTGCCGGCGGCGAGGCGGGCGTTTTCGCCGCCGCCGAACACCAGGGCGCCGCCGTGCAGGTCGATATAGGCGAACTCGGCCCCGTATGCCGGCGTCGCCCGGTACACCGTGGCGTCTTCCACGGTGAATGTCTCAACGTGGTCTGCCGTCTGTCCCGCCTGGGACGCCGCGTACTGTTGGGCAACTGCGGCCTGCATACGGCGCCAGCCAGCGTGGTCATCGGGTGCGGGCAGGGTGTACAGGCTGTTCAGCGGCACGCCATCGGCGTTCACCATGCGTTGCAGCATCGCCTGGGCCTCGGGGCTGATGGACCGCGGAACCGGGATGATTCGCGGGTCGATCCTTACACCATTACTCATTCTCTGCACCGTTTGGGTTCATGTCAGGACGCGAACGCATTCTTGTCGGTAGCGGTACTACACTGCAAGTCCGAACCTCCACGCTGGAGAACACTCATGCTCAACAAAAACACGGTGTGCCTTTGGTACGACGGCAGTGCACTGGACGCTGCCAACTTCTACGCCAGGACCTTCCCGGACAGCGCAGTGACTGCGGTCCATCACGCCCCCGGGGATTATCCGGCGGGCAAACAGGGCGATGTGTTGACGGTGGAATTCACCGTCATGGGTATTCCTTGCCTGGGGCTGAACGGCGGCTCCGGCGTGCAGCACAACGAGGCGTTCTCGTTCCAGGTGGCCACCGACGACCAGGCGGAAACCGACCGCTTGTGGCACGCGATTGTCAGCCATGGCGGCCAGGAAAACGTCTGCGGCTGGTGCCAGGATAAATGGGGGGTGAGATGGCAGATTACCCCGCGTGTACTGAGCGCGGCGATCACCCATCCCGACCCGGCAGCGGCCAAGCGGGCGTTTGATGCGATGATGGGGATGACCAGGATTGATATAGCGGGGATTGAGGCGGCGCTCAAAGGTTGATGCACCGATTGAGTCAATCGGCGCCCACCGCAGTCCGGTCCACCAGACGAATACGGTTGCGTCCACCGCGCTTGGATTCATACAGCGCCGCGTCGCCTTGTTCGATCAAGGCCGCGAGGCTGGCGGGGGGCGTGTCGAACAGGCTGGCGCCGATGCTCAATGTCACCGCTTCGGGCGTGGCGAAGGCCTGCGAGGCAGCCTGATGAAACTGTTCGCGCAGGGCGCTGCCCAGCGCGACAATGCGCGCGTTCGAGGTGTCATTAAGCAGGATCACGAACTCGTCGCCACCCAACCGCGCCGCCAGCGAATCATCGGGCAACTGCGCGCGAATCATCTCGCTCAGGGCCACCAGCAGCCGGTCGCCCGCGGTATGGCCGTACAGGTCGTTGATCAGCTTGAAATTGTCGATGTCGATCAACAGCAGGGCACCCGGCCGGGCCTGCGACACCTCGCTCAGCAGGCTCGGCGCGCGCATTTCAAGGGCGCGGCGGTTGTACAGCGCGGTCAACGGGTCGCGGGCGGCCAACCGTGCAATCTGTTCCTCACGGCGGTAGCGCTCGGTGCCGGTCATCGACAATGCAATCAGCATGATCGCCATGGCGCCTTCCACCAGCGACACCTGAATGATCTCGCCACGAAACGCCGTCAGGTCGATCAGTGTCCCCGGCACGATCGCCACCAGCGACTTGGCCAGATAGAACAGCCCGTGGGCCAGCAGCACATAGCGCAGTTGCACCGCGCCCACGCTGAGTGATCGGCCATGGGGGCGCAACAGGAAACTGGCCCGCAGGGTCGGCAGGGCAACCAGCAGCGAGTTGGCCAGCAGCATGGCCCTGGACCACGACTGTCCTTCCGGCAACAGCAGCATGGCAAACCAGGCCACGAACATCAGGTACCAGGCGCGAGACAGGCGCACCTGGGTGAAACGCGCAACGCCCAGCAGGAACAGCCAGTGGGCGGTGATCAGCAACCCGTTGGCGAACCAGATGCCGATCAACAGCAGGCCGCTGGCCCGCAACAGCGCCAGGGTGCTGCCCACGCTGATGATGGCGAAACCGGCGGTCCAGTACAGCAGCGACGGTTCGCGAACGTTGCGCCACTCGACCGCCAGGTACAGCGCGGCGGCGCCTGCCAGGGCGATGGTGAGGACCAGTATGGTGATGGGGTCGAGCGCCATGGGCGAACTGGCCTGCCTGAGTTGCGGTGAGACGGCGATTGTAAGCGTTTTCGCCGGTTTTTCGCAGTGCTCAGGCCCTGCGCGCCATCAGCAATACCGTCGCGGCGGCCGACAACAACCCCGCACAGCAGCGGTTGAAAATCCGCTTGCCCCGAGGCTGCGCGAACCAGCGGCGCATATGCAAACCCATATAGGCGTAGGCGCTGATGGCGAACCATTCCAGCGCCAGAAACATCGCTCCCAGCAGGGCAAATTGCGGCGTGATCGGACGTGCCGGGTCGACGAATTGCGGCAGGAAGGCGGTAAATATCAAGATTGCCTTGGGATTGCCGGCGGCCACCAGGAACTCCTGTCGCGCCAAGGCCCACAAGCCCGCCTTGGGCGCCGTCGACTCAGCCTCCGCGTGCGGATTGGACCGCCACAGTTGATACGCCAGATAAAATAGATACGCCGCCCCCAGGATCTTGATCCCGTAGAACAGCAACTCCGAGGTTTGCAGCACCACCGCCAGCCCGGCGGACGCGAGGGCGATCATCCCGGCAAAGGCCAGCAGTCGCCCGACGCCTGCCAGGCACGAAGTGCGGTAGCCGTAGCGGGTGGAGTTGCTCACGGACAGCAGGTTGTTCGGGCCTGGCGCCATGTTCAGGGCGAAGCAGGCCGGGAGGAAGAGGGTGAGGGTGGCGAGGTCCATGGGGGCTCCGGCGGGCGCTGGCAGGTAAGGCCACGAGGATAAGGGATGTGAGGCGGTTGAACAATTTGCGCTAATGGGTAGAACCGATGGCGCTCTGGCCATGTCTGTGAGTCGTGGGTAAATAGATCGGTCACCATGACGCTCATTCGTTAATATGCCCGGCATGCCAATCGGGTAAAGGAAGTTGGCGTGAAGCACGAAGCGCTTTTCCCGGGAATTAAAAATAGAGTAGGCAGGGAATGGAATATCCTTCATTTGAAAACAAATCAAAGAAAAGAACCTTGTTGTTGGTGGTGTGTCTGTTATTAGGAGCATGGATTGCTTATACGCTCTGGGCCGGTCGCATTGTAATGCGAACGGTTTTAATGCCATCGATTCCCGAGTGGACGACCTATATAGTCATTGGTTGTCTGGTTGGACTCTTTTTTGCTGCAAGGGCCACCTACTATCGTCCGGCTGTAAGAAACCCGAACCGTGTTGGAGAATCTTTTTTTGGTGGTTTTTGCCTGGGTCTGATTTTGTCCTTGCACAGTTATGACGTCGTTACGTACCTGTTGCCCGGCGACATTGTTCAGTATGCGTCACCTTACGAGCTGGTGACTCCGGGGCCCTACGTTGGAAAGTTCAGTCGTTGTGAGGCGGGTCTGCGGATTAAGGATTTAAAGACTGAGCGCTGGGTTGCGCTTTGTACCACTCAGTCGGAATTCAACGATCAAAGAAAGACAGGCATGAATGCAGTGTGGGTAACTGCTCATTCAAACAAGATAGGTTCTTATATCGAGGCGTATGAATTTATTTATAAATAAATCATGTCGTCGTTGTACCAGCCTTCGTTCATAAGCCAATGACTCATTGTTGGCCGGGAGGGGAAGGTTTCGGTTTGCCATCAGCCACTTGTGTCTTGCCACAAACTTGCTGCGTTGCATTCGGCAGTATTGCGCCCCCTTGAAAGCCTCAGATGAACAGATCCGCCCCTTGCCTTCAAAGCGCCGCATAGACAAGGGATGAAAGTCGGCGGGGGCGTGGATCAATCATCGAATGGCTGCCCGAAGTCGTGGTGACAAAACCGAAGCTCACTTGTTTTTCGGGATCAGCGAAACTGATCGGGCCACCAAGCCCGATATGGCCAAAGGTGTTCGGGCCCATTGCATGGGAAGCCGTCGGGTCGCGTTGCTGCTCCAGCATGCAACCCAATCCATAACGCATGGGGCGCATCCATACTCGATCCATGCCATGACTGTGCTCACGGCTGAATTCAGTAAGCAACTCGGGACCGATAAAGTTTCCTGCTATCAATGCACTGTAGAAACCGGCCAGGCCGTGAGCCGAACCGTGTCCACACACGGCGGGTTGCCGGTAGGCCCACCAGCGAGGGTCACTGGTTCGTCTGGGCACCATTCCGGGGTTGGTGAAGGCGAGCGTCGCGATATGCGACGGCTCGTTTTTCACCACGGTTCGCAACGCCTGCGAGTAAGGGTCACCGACTCGTCCCGTGGCACTGTCGAAACGCGCGATACGATGAAAGTGTTCTTCGTTCACGCCGAGGTGCACGTCCAACTCATGGGGATCGAGAATCTCTTCGTGGATAAACACACAGGGATCTCGTCCGTCCACCCGGCGAATCAACTCGCCGAGGATCCAGCCAAACGTGGTGGTGCCGTAGCCCAGGTCCGTTCCCGGTTCCCACCACAGCGGCTCGGCCTCCAGCAGTCGCAGCATATGCTCCCAGTCATACATCATGGGGTTGTGGTCGGGCCCCCGCAGCGCCGGCAGGCCTGCGGTATGGTTCATCACCTGGCGCAGGGTGACCTTTGCTTTCCCGCTCCGGGCGAACTCGGGCCAGTAACGGGCCACGGGTGCATCCAGCTCCAGCTTGCCCGCCTCAACCAACATCAGGACGGCCACCGCGACATAGGGTTTTATTACGCAGAAGGTATTGGCCAGCGTATCGCGGGTCCAGGGTTTCGTGCCCGCCTGGTCTGCCATGCCGGCCCACAGGTCGACAACGATCTCTGCGCCTACCTGCACGCACAGGCCGGCCCCACGTTCCTGCGGATCATCGAACATGTCCTCGAAGGCCTGCTTGACCGCTTCAAACTGCTTCGCACATATCCCTTGCGCTTTCATACCTCAACGTCCTCGTATTTGAAGTGCGGCCCTTGATACTTGCCGAACACGGATAATGGTTGTGGAGGAATTCACCCACGAGACCGAGTTTGGGAGTGCTCCATGGAAAAGCGATTGGCTCGTTTGTAGGTGCCGAAGTCATTGAACCTGACACCGGCCTGGGCCATGACTTTATGAGCATGAGGTGCCGTCATCTGACGCAGATAAAACGGGTCTCTCACCACGAAGTGATGGATGCTGTGAGTGCTGCCAAAGTTAAAACAGAACAACTGGAACGGCCACAGCCACCAAGGGTTCATCACCTGGGTTTGTTGTAATGCGTTACGCGGGGCAACATCGCCGTAATAGTGCATATTTGAACTTATAAAGAACAGGCAGAACTGCCGTATCATATTGGGCGCTATAAGAATAACCACTGCGCTATTGACGATATCCATTAATTCCTGCGTCGTAGCTGAACTGTGAACCTCCATCCCGGTAATTGACCCAAGCCAGACATACAGGTGGTAGCCGAGGAACACATACCAGCACCCCCAATACAGAAGCCCGAATGGTGTATTGAGCCGAATGATCTTGCCTAACAATTTTACCTTTTGCCGCCATCCCGGAGCAAACACCGCATTTAGAAAACCAAATACAAATCCGTCCACCAGTTTGAGTAATCGCAGTATTCCCCAAGGACTGCCGCTCGTGGTGATCCAGGCTTCAACATCAGAATCAGTTCCGGACTCCTTATGGTGATGAAAGTGCAGACTGCGTCTTAGCCACGGGCTGGGCATACCCGGGCGTGCCAGCCAGCAGAAGAGCATCATGGCATTATGGGCCAGCGGCTGTTTTCTAAAATAAAGGCGATGAATCAGGTCATGTTCGATTTCATGAATGAACGAAGTCAGCAGCGCATTGACCAGAATACACATCCATGCGGGGATAAAACCCTTTAGATAGAGCCCTCCCGTAATGACCATCCCTATCAGGGAAAACGCCATGACACTCGCGCCCAGAGCATCCTGGTGCTGCAGGATCGGATAACGCTTTCGCAGGTAGTTCCCATGATCGGTAATACTGCGGGTTACCTTATCAATCTTTTCCTGATCGGTAGTTGGGCGATCAATTTCGATGGCGCCTTCCAAGACTTTCATCCATTCATCCTCTGATTGCATCGAAAAATTAACAGCCGCGTCAAGCCGGTCATGTCAATTATTTGAGCTGTAAAACAGTAGATACTCATATGGGTTGCTTGAATTGCACGGGGCATTCAAGGAATACGAAATCGACTTTTTTGCGAAAAGCTTGTTAGAATTCCATGCTTCAAAATGATAAGGGAAGTTCAACTCTTTGCAACTGTGTATTTTGGGTGGGTTCAGTGTTACAAGTGCGGTGTAAGGAATTGATGATTTAGTTACAGTTTGTACAAGTATAAAATGACGCTGTACAAGTATTGCCAAGGAGGCACCATGAGATTGCATCGCATCAAATATGTCCGGCGCGCTCTAAAAGAGCCCGAGGGTGGCGCAGAGAAAATAACAAGCGACGATGTATTTGATGCCGTGTTTTGCGATGAACCGGCAGAAAATGCCGCGAATCCTGCAGGCCTGGAAAGGCTACTCCGCTACCTGCAGTGCGGGGATACCGTGGTGGTGGACAGCATGGCAGCGCTGACTTCAAGCACGGAGCAGCTGTGCGCCATCATTCGCCGGTTGATTGAAAAGCAGGTCACGCTGGAGTGTTTGAACGAAAACCTGGTTTTCCGGCATGACTGTCTTGAAGTCGTGGAGTCGATCATTGCGGTAATGGAGCTGATTGCAGAGTTCGAGCGCGCTGCGATGAGGGAAAGACAGGCGGCGGGAATTGCCAGTGCAAAGAATCGTGGGACTTATAGAGGTCGCAAGAAAAAGCTGTCTGACAATCAGGTTGTAAACTTGATTGACCGGGCCACTGCAGGAGAAAGTAGATCCAAATTGGCGCGTGATTTTGAAATCAGTCGGCAGACGCTCTATCGGTACCTGAGGTCCAGATAGGGGCTTCTTCAGGTCGCACGAGGGAGCGGCTGCCAACAAGATCCTACAGTTGAAAAAAACTGTCAGGACGGCATGGCCCGAGGGCGGTGGAAGTCTTGCCATCAATGATTTCTTCACTGGCAAGACGACCCACTATCGCGGCCAACGCTCCTGCTCCCTCTATTCAAGGCAGCCTTCAGATGCTGCGGGCAAGCGCTCGAGAAACTCGGCGATCTGCTGGCCACCGCGCAAGTGCACCACGGGCACCGACGGGCCTGCCGCCAACCGCACCGCCTCGATACCTGGCCGGTGGCCGCGATCAAACGTCCACACGTACTTCAGGAATGTCAGGAACTCCCGGTCGAGTTTCTCGGTACAGCCGGCGGGAATATCCGGGCGCGGGCGGTTCAGCGCACTGCGCAGGATCACCCGGGTAAAGCAGGTGAGCCGTGGCGTGTCGAGCCAGATGATCAAATCGGCACGGGGCAGGCGCAGGTCGAACGTGCGCCGCGCATAGTTGCCTTCACACACCCAGCCATCGGCGGCAACGGCGTCGCGCACGCGGGTACGGAACTGCTCGGCGTCGGGCTCGACCCAGCCGGGCGACCAGAACAGGGTGTCCAGGTGCACCACGGGCAGGCCCAGGCGTTGTCCGAGGGCGCGGGCGAGGGTGGATTTTCCGCTGCCCGCATTACCGAGAATCACGATGCGTTGCATGAAGGGACGTCCTGTCGCGGGAAAGCCCACAATTGTGCAGGTTTTACATGACCAACAAAAGCCATATGAGGTAGGTTGGGCGCCCCGGAATGAACCCTCTCGACCAAGGAAGCGCCTGTCAATGCCAAATGCCTTTTGCCAAATCAGCGAACGCCTGGACAACCGCCGGTTTATCGTCGCGGGCAACACCCATGGTGTGTCCGGTACAGGCACCGTGTTTCATTACCACGTCGATGAAAACGCCATATGGGGCACCTACCAGGGCGGCCGGATTCGCATGGGCAATCAAGTCGGGCGCGCCACAGGCCCCGATACCATCGAGTTGCTGTACCAGTGCCTGACCACCGAGGGCGAGATTCTTGCCGGCTGGTCCCGGGGCACGCTAGGCGTGGATGACGCCGGGCGTACCACCCTGGCCTTCGTCTGGGGCTGGTTGTCGGGCGCGACGGGAGGCGGGGAGTCGAGCTACGTCGAACTCGTTGCCGAGTAATCATGCAATTTCGCGCCTACTGGAACCGCTCAACCAGGTAGTCGACAAAACACCGGACCCGCGCCGGCGTGTGGGTACCGCCGAGGAACACGGCATGGATCTCTTCGCCATCGCCTGGATTGAATGCCTCCAGCAGCGGCACCAGCCGACCCGCCTGAATGGCGTCCGCCACGGTCTCGGCGCAGACCCGCGCGATGCCGATGCCCTCGGCCGCCAATTGGCCCTGGGTGTCACCGTTATTGGTTTCGACATGGCCCTTGATCGTCAGTGAATAGTCGTGGCCATCCTTGCGAAACGGCCAGGTGGGCGCCGCACGCTTGAAGTTGAAACCGATGCAGTCGTGATCTAGCAGGTCTTCCGGCACCTGCGGCGTGCCGCGTCGTGCCAGATAGCTCGGCGCAGCAATGATGACCTTGTGGGTGGCGCCCAGCCGGCGGGACGTCAGGCTGCTGTCGGGCAGCGGGCCCAATCGCACTGCGACGTCGGCTTGCCCGGCGGCGATGTCGACCACGGTGTCGGTCAGGTTGATGTCCACCAGGATGTCCGGGTAACGCTGAATGAACTCGCCCAACAACGGGATCACGAAGGTCCTGCCATACAGCAGCGAACTGCTGACCCGCAGGCGCCCGCGGGGTGAACTCTGGTCGGTAATCTGCTGTTCGGTTTCCCGCAGGTCCGTGAGGATCCGCCGGGCGCACGACAGGTAGGCGGCACCCTCCGGGGTCACGGTCAGTGAGCGCGTGGTTCGCAGCAACAGGCGTACGCCCAGCCGGGCCTCCATGCGGTCCAGCACCCGCGCGATGGAGGAGGGCGCAAGGTTCAAGCGACGCGCGGCCGCCGAGAAACTCGCGGTCTCGGCCACGAGGGTAAAGATTTCCAGTTCGTCCGTTATGTCCACGGGAAACTCACTTGTGCGTTTTTCGCAAAGGCCTTGAGCGGCGTAATGGGGTTCACATCGGTTTTTGTCGGGTTCAGTATTGCGTAAAGCAATGTAATACGGAAACTCACCAGGAGAATCCCATGATTTTGCCCTACACCATCAATATCCCCGACGAACGCCTCGTGGCCATCCGCGACAAAGTCGCCGCCTACGATTGGACCCAGCTTCCCGATTTGGGAGGGTGGAAGTCGGGCGTAGGCGTGCGCGACCTTCAGCGCCTGGTCGCTTACTGGCTGGAATCCTATGATTGGCGCCGGGTCGAAAAACACCTCAACCAATTGCCCAACTTCATCACCGAGATTGAGGGCGAGCACCTGCACTTCGTCCATGTGCGGGGCGACGGTTCCAGGCCGCCGATCCTGCTGCTCCATGGCTGGCCAGGTTCGTACCTGGAATTCGAGGCGCTGCTGGAACCGCTGGCGGCTGACGGACACGATGTGATCGTGCCGTCGCTTCCGGGGTTTGCATTCTCCAGGCCGATCACCGGAGTGATTGGCCCACGTCGGGCGGGCGAACTCATGCATGGGCTGATGGCCCGGCTGTTCGGGCCAACCCGCTTCATCGTTCAGGGCGGTGACTGGGGTTCGGGCATCGCCGGTTGGATGGCCCACGATCGGCCCGAGGCGTTACTGGGGATTCACCTGAACATGGCCGACCTGCTGGCCCAGGGCACCGTTGCGACCACGCCGGAGGAGGAGGCTTTCGTCGCCCGGCGTGACGTGCTGATCGACTGGGAAACCGGCTACAACCACCAGCAGGAAACCCGCCCGCAGACCCTGGGTGTCGCGCTGGCCGACAGCCCGGTGGGGGCCGCGGGATGGATCCTCGAAAAAATCGGCACATGGGCCGATCTGCCCACTACCGCCGATGGCAGCCCGGATCTCTGGGGCACCTTTACCGAGGAGCAACTGCTGACCAACATCATGTTGTATCTCGCGCCATCTTCCATGGTCACCGCGACGTGGATGTATCACGGCAAGCGCCTTGAGGGATCGTCAAAATTCCCGGTCGGCACCCGCATCCAGGTGCCGACCGGATTTGCCGCCTTTCGTGATCCGGTGTTCGTGCCGCCGCCGCGCTCATTTGCCGAAAAGACCTTCAACATCGTGCACTGGAGCGAGATGCCCGCCGGTGGTCACTTCGCGGCCTGGGAGCAGCCGGCGTTGATGCTGGCGGACCTGCGCGCCTTTATCGCTACGGTCTCGGCTTGATCATCAAATCCAGGTTCTGCACGGCGGCACCTGCGGCGCCCTTGCCGAGGTTGTCGAATATCGCCGCCAGCAGGACCTGGCCCGTCTCGTGGTTTTCACACACGATCAGGCGCACATCGTCCGTGCCGTTCAGCGCTTGAGGGTCAAGGTAGGTCAGCTCCTTGGCGGCCTGCATCGACAGCACCTGGACGTGATTCGTATCGCGGTAGTGCTGAGTCAAACAGTCATGCAACCGCGAGCCATTCACACCCGGCGCCAATAACCGAAGTTGCAGGGGGATGGTCAATACGATCCCCTGGCGAAAAGTCCCGTAGGCCGGCACAAAGGTCGGCCTTTCCGTCAGCCCGCTTTGCTGCTGAATCTCCGGCACATGCTTGTGTGCCAGTCCCAGCCCATACACCAGGAACGCGGGCGCCTGTGAGGCGTCGGCGCCCTCATGCTCCTGCACCCCGGCGCGGCCCTTGCCGGAATAGCCCGAGACGGCATGAATGGTCGTCGGGTAGTCCCCGGGCAGCAGCCCGGCCTCAAGCAACGGGCGCAGCAACCCAATCGCACCGGTGGGATAGCAACCGGGATTGCTCACCCGCTGCGCCGTGGCAATGCGTTGCGCCTGTTGCGGGTTCATCTCGGCGAAACCGTAGGTCCAGTCGGGGTGAGTGCGGTGTGCCGAACTCGCGTCGATCACCCGCACGGCCGGATTGTGGATGCTGGCGACGGCGTCCCGTGCGGCGTCGTCGGGCAGGCAGAGAATCGCGATATCGCAGGCGTTGATCATCACGGCGCGCTGCTGCGGGTCCTTGCGGTGTTCAGGGCTGAGGGTGATCAGTTGCAGATCGGTGCGGTCGCGCAGGCGTTGATGGATCTGCAGCCCGGTGGTGCCTTGGTCGCCGTCGATGAATACAAGAGGATTTGCCATGGGATGCACTCGGATAGGAAATCAGGTGTTCCAATCTTCGGCGAGCCGCTAGGATAGGAAAAGTTGAATTTCCAAACGATGAAGTTCAGGTTTTATGAACGAGGATTGACCCATGCGCGAAATCAGCCTGGACCGCCTGCGTACGTTGGTGGCGATTGCCGACCTCGGTTCGTTCGCCGAAGCAGCCCGCATGCTCAACCTGGCGCCTCCCACCGTCAGCCTGCATATCGCCGACCTGGAGGCGCGAGTGGGCGGCAAGCTGTTGTCGCGTACCCGTGGACGAGTGCAGCCTTCGGCTATTGGCGAAACCCTGGTGGAGCGCGCCCGCCGCTTGTTGGCGGATGCCGAGCAGGCGCTTGAAGACGTGGAGCGACAAGTGCAGGGGCTGGCGGGGCGGGTGCGTCTGGGAGCCTCAAACGGAGCCATCGCATAGTTGCTGCCGCAAGCCCTGGAAACCTTGAGCCAACATCATCCCGCCATTGATGTGCAGGTGGCGGTGCTCACGTCGCAGGACACATTGAAGAAGCTGGCCGAGGGCGCCCTGGAGATCGGCCTGGTGGCGCTGCCCCAGGCACCGGTGAAGGGCTTGCGGATCGAGCCCTGGCGGCGCGACCCGGTCATGGCATTTTTGCCGGCGCGCCGGGAATGCCCCGAGGTGGTAACACCCGCCTGGCTGGCTGCCCAGCCGTTAATCCTGAATGACAACACCACCCGGCTTTCGCGCCTGACCTCGGAGTGGTTTGCCAATGACGGCTACCAGCCGACGGCGCGTATTCAGCTGAATTACAACGACGCAATCAAAAGCCTGGTGGCCGCCGGTTACGGGGCCACGTTGTTGCCCCATGAAGCGTCCACGCCCTTGCACGACACCCGGATTGCGATGCGGCCGTTGCAACCGTTGCTGTGGCGGCAACTGGGGATCGCCCATCGCGCCGGGGAGGTTGAGCGGCCTACGCAACATGTGTTGGACGTGTTGTGGGGATTGAGTGCGGGGTAGGGCGTCGTTGTCTGTGAACTGGGTGGCTGATAGGCGGTGATTGAGTAAGGCCGCAACAGGCCTATGAGGGCGGTGCGAGGTTCACGCCCTCAGCCTGGAGCTTGGCCAGTTCGGCAGACAGGGAGCTGCCCGCTGTCCATAGCACCGCATTCCAGCCCAGTTGCCTTGCCGCGACGACATTCGCAGGGGTGTCGTCTATCAGCAGCAATTGCTCTGGAGCGAAGCCCGAGAGAGCGGCTGTCTGTTCAAAGAAGTCCCGTTCAGGCTTGCGACTGCCCAGTGCCGCCGAATAATAGATGCCGTCAACGTGCGGGCCGAGGCCAAGTTGATCCATCAGGTAGGCCGACCGCAGGTGCTCCTGGTTGGTCGCCAGGAAGACCTTCGTACCTCTCTCGCGCAGTTGGGCGAGTGCTTCCAGCAACGGCCGGTTTAGCCTGGCGTCACTTGCAAACCAATAGGCAATCAAGTCTTCGTGGGGAACGGACGGCGTAAGTCGCGCCAGTGCCAGCTTCAGTTGCTCGGCAAGCCCCGAGTGTCCGACGATGATGTCGCTCCAGTAAGGGCCAAAAAACTCGCGGTTCAAATCGGCGTTACTGATGCCCAGATCCGCTTCAATCTCAGATGCCCAAGGCCTGCCATCTGCAGGCCGCCCGTTAATCAGTACACCGTCTACATCGACCATTATCGCGTGGATCATCGTGCCGCTCTTCCCCGTGGTGGTTGTATGTACTGCAGATACCACGCTGCAATGCCATGATTCATACGATTGGCCTATGAATGCCTTCTTGAATCGGGAATTTACACCGGCATGAATATCCTTGAAATTGGCGGCTTTGGGCAGCTAATCCGTCCAGTGCGGTCGTCTTTCGAGGAATCAACACTATGTCGTCACCCGAACCGTTCACCCATACACGGCTTCTCCAGACCGTCGACGATGTACCGTTGAACATCGCCGCGATCCACCGCGCGGGTACCCTGGCGCCAATCGTGTTCCTGCATGGCTTTGGCTCGACCAAGGAAGATTACGCCGACATCGTCCAGCAACCTGCCTTCGACGGTCATCCATTTTTGGCTTATGACGCCCCGGGTTGCGGTGAGAGCCATTGCGATGACCTGTCGAAGATCTCCATCCCGTTCCTGCTGCAAACCGCCTTGCAGGTGCTGGAGCATTTCAACATCGAGCGCTTCCATCTGGTAGGCCACTCCATGGGCGGCCTCACCGCGCTGATGCTGGCGCACCGGTTGCCGGGCCGGGTGCTGAGCTTTGTCGATATCGAAGGCAATATCGCCCCGGAAGACTGCTTTCTCAGCCGGCAGATCGTCGACTACCCCGCGGACGATCCCGAGGCGTTTTTCAGCGCCTTTATCGAGCGCACCCGGCAGGCACCGGCCTACGCCAGCGCGCTGTATTCGGCGAGCCTGCGGCACAAGGTGCGTGCCGGGGCGGTGCGGGGGATCTTCCAGTCGATGGTCGAACTGTCGGATAACGCCGACTTGATGGGCAAGTTCCTCGGCCTGGAATGCTCGCGCATGTTCATGTACGGCGAGCAGAATGCCCATTTGTCGTACCTGGCGCATATCCAGGCGCAAGGCGTGCGGTTGGCGCCGATTGCCCGGTGCGGGCACTTCCCGATGTACTCCAACCCGATCGCGATGTGGCAGCAGATTGCGGACTTTCAACACGGCTGATACCCATCGCCAACGATCGGCCAGGCCCGAAAGCACAAGACTTACGCCTCGAAACCCGGATAATGGCGGCCATATTTTGCTCGCTATTCTGGTAATCCCGCATGGAAATCAAGGTCAATTTTCTCGATAACCTTCGACTTGAAGCCAAGTTCGACGACTTCACCGTGGTGGCCGACCAGCCTATTCGCTACAAGGGCGATGGCTCGGCCCCCGGTCCGTTCGATTACTTCCTGGCGTCGTCGGCGTTGTGTGCGGCTTACTTTGTGAAGTTGTACTGCGAAACCCGCAACATCCCTA
Source organism: Pseudomonas sp. 21615526 (assembly GCF_013386245.1). NCBI lineage: Bacteria > Pseudomonadati > Pseudomonadota > Gammaproteobacteria > Pseudomonadales > Pseudomonadaceae > Pseudomonas > Pseudomonas sp. 21615526. The sequence continues at coordinate 53,992 of NZ_JACAOM010000008.1, forward strand.
CCGACAATATTCGCCTGTCCCAGAACAACATTGTCGACCCGGAAAACCGCTACAACCAGATCTTCAAGATCCAGGTCGAATTGCCGGCGGACATCTCCGATAAAGACCGCCAGGGCATCCTGCGTTCCATCGACCGCTGCACCGTGAAAAAAGTCGTGCAGGCCGGGCCGGAGTTTGTCATCGAGGAAGTGGAAAACCTGGATGCCGATGCCCAGGCATTGCTGATGCCGAGCGCGGCGTCCGACGCGGGCACCTACATCGCGGGCAAGGACCTGCCGCTGGAAACAACCATCGCCAACATGTCGGCCATTCTCGCGGGCCTGGGCATGAAGATCGAGATCGCTTCGTGGCGCAATATCGTGCCCAACGTATGGTCGCTGCATATCCGCGACGCGCACTCGCCGATGTGCTTTACCAACGGCAAGGGCGCGACCAAGGAAGGCGCATTGGCGTCGGCATTGGGCGAGTTTATCGAGCGGCTGAACTGCAACTTCTTCTACAACGACCAGTTCTGGGGTGAAGACATCGCCAACGCGGCGTTTGTGCATTACCCGGACGAGCGCTGGTTCAAGCCGGGCCGCAAGGACGAACTGCCACCGGAGATACTCGACGCGCATTGCCTGCACATCTACAACCGTGACGGCGAGCTGCGCGGCTCACACCTCTACGACACCAACTCCGGCAACGAAGAGCGCGGCATTGTTTCGCTGCCGTTCGTGCGCCAGTCCGATGGCGAGGTGGTGTATTTCCCGTCCAACCTGATCGAGAACCTGTACCTCAGCAACGGCATGAGTGCCGGTAACACCCTGGCTGAAGCGCAGGTGCAGTGCCTGTCGGAAATCTTCGAACGCGCGGTAAAACGCGAAATCATCGAAGGTGAATTCGCGCTGCCGGATGTACCGCAGGAAGTGCTGGCGAAATTCCCCGGTATCCTGGCCGGTATCCAGGGCCTGGAAGCCCAGGGCTTTCCGGTACTGGTGAAGGATGCGTCCCTGGGCGGTGAATTCCCGGTGATGTGCGTGACGTTGATGAACCCACGCACCGGCGGCGTATTCGCCTCGTTCGGCGCGCACCCAAGCCTGGAAGTGGCGTTGGAGCGCAGCCTCACCGAACTGCTGCAAGGCCGCAGTTTTGAAGGCCTGAACGATCTGCCGCAGCCGACGTTTGAAGGCCATGCGGTGACCGAACCGAACAACTTTGTCGAGCACTTCATCGACTCCAGCGGCGTGGTGTCGTGGCGCTTCTTCAGCTCGAAGTCGGATTACGAGTTCGTCGAATGGGACTTCTCCGGCCAGGGTGAAAACTCCAATGCCGAGGAAGCCGCCACGTTGTTCGGCATCCTCGAAGGCATGGGCAAGGAAGTCTACATGGCGGTGTACGAGCACATCGGCGCGACCGCCTGCCGCATCCTGGTGCCCGACTATTCGGAGATCTACCCGATCGACGACCTGATCTGGGACAACACCAACAAGGCGCTGTTTTTCCGCGAGGACATCCTGAACCTGCATCGCCTCGACGAAGCGGAATTGAAGGGGTTGGTTGAGCGTCTGGTGGAAAGCGAGCTGGACGACTACACCGACATCACCACCTTGATCGGCATCGAGTTCGATGACAATACGGCGTGGGGTCAACTGACCATCCTGGAATTGAAGCTGCTGATTTATCTGGCCCTGCAGCAGTTCGAAGAAGCCAAGGAACTGGTGGAGATGTTCCAGCAGTACAACGACAACACCGTCGAGCGCGGCTTGTTCTATCAGGCTGTGAATGCGGTGCTGGAGATGGAGTTGGACGAAGACCTGGAACTGGCGGACTACGAAGTGAATTTCCGCCGGATGTTTGGCAACGAGCGGATGGACGCGGCGATTGGGTCGGTGAATGGCAGTGTGCGGTTCTATGGTTTGACGCCGACGAGCATGAAGCTGGAAGGGCTGGACCGGCACCTGCGGTTGATCGACAGCTACAAGAAGCTGCACGCGGCGCGGGCCAATACCGCGCGCTGATCCATACCTGTCAGGGAAGATATTGACCTGTGGCGAGGGAGCTTGCTCCCGCTGGGTCGCGAAGCGGCCCCAGAAAATGGGACTGCTACGCACTCCAGCGGGAGCAAGCTCCCTCGCCACAGGTTATTGGTTGCTTGCTCTGGCTCTTACAACGTCCATCCCAACCCCAGCGCCTTGTGCAATGACGCAAAGTCCTTGAGCAACAGCGCATCCCCGGAAATCCGGCTTTCCTGCGCCTGGTACCGCGTACGTTCCGCGTCCAGCCAATCCAGCGTGCTCGCCGTACCTGCCTTATAACGCTGGCGCGTCAGGTCCGCAGCCCGTACTGCCGAAGATTCCACGTTACGCAGCAGCACCACGTTCTGCCGCTGGTTGCCATACCGCGCCAGGGCCACATCCGCATCACGCAACGCACTCAACACCACGCTTTTGTAATGGGCCAGGGCCTCGTCGCGCCCGGCTTCCGCACCTTTGACACTGGCCGCCACCCGGCCGAAATCCAATGCGTTCCAGGTCAGCCGCGGCAACAGCAGCCAGGTGCCGCTGTCCTTGCGCGCCAGGTGCCCGGGATCGGCCGCCGAGAACGACAAGTCGCCCATCAGGCTGAGCTTGGGAAACCAGTCGGCGGTTTTCTCGCCGATCTGCGCGTTGCTGGAAGCCAGTTGACGCTCGGCCACCCGGATATCCGGGCGTGCTTTCAGGATCGCCGCCGGGTCTGCAAAGGGTACCTGGCTAGGGATAGCGGGCAGGGCGCGGGGAGTGTTGAGGCTCGCGTCCAACTCGCCCGGTTCCAGGCCGCAGAGCAGGTTCAACTGGTCAATCGCCTCGACGATTGACGCTTGCAGCGGCAGGCGTTGGGCCCGGGTGTTTTCGGCCTGTGTCAGGACCTGCTCCAGCTGTAACTGCGAGGCCACGCCACGGCTGCGTCGCTGCTGGGTCAGGTCCAGCGCCTGTTCCTCAATCTCGACACTGGCGTCCACCAGCGCCAGTCGCGCCTGCTGGTCACGCACGTCGGCATAGGTCTGCACCACCTCGGCTGCCAGTTGCACCTGGGCATCGGCCAGTTGCGCCTGCGAGGCGTTGTTTTCCGCCTGGGCCGCCTCGATTGCACGCCGGGTGCCGCCGAACAGGTCGGCCTCCCAACTGGCATCAAACCCGGCGAGGTAAAGGCTCAACGGCCCGCGACCACCGCCACTGCTGCCACCCAGCGCCGAGGTGTCGGGGGAGCGCAGCTTCAGCATCGCTGCATCGCCGGTGATCTTGGGCAGGGCGTTGGCGTTGGCGCCACTCAGGCTGGCTCGCGATTGCTTGAGGCGCGCCTGGGCGGTCGCCATGTCCGGACTGTTTTGCAGGGCCTGGGCCACCAATTGGTTGAGCTGCGGATCGCCCAGGGCTTGCCACCACTGGGCGACCGCAGGTGTGCGCGGCAAGCCTATGTCGGCGTGGGGCAAGCGCCCGGCCGCGAGGGTCTTTGGCGCGGCATCCGGCGCGCCCTGGTAGTCCGGCCCCACGGTACACGCCGTCAGCAGGCCGACGGTGAAGAGTAAGGGAAGTGAGCGATAAATCATGTTCGTTGGCCTGCCTGCGCCGCGCGCTTTTTCAGGATGAAGATCAGGGGAAGGCACGCCAGCATGGCGAGTCCCAGCACGTAGAACGCGTCGTTGTAGGCCATCACCGCCGCTTGTTGGGCGATGTCGTTGGCCAGATGACTGAGGGCCTGCAGCGAGGCGGTGGACGGGTCGCCGGTTTGCGCCAGGTAGCTGGCGGTATCGCTCGCCATTTGATCCTGGGTCAACTGGGTGTTGGCCTGGATGCCTTCGCGCAACATGTCGTCGTGGAAGTGGCTGCGCCGGTCCATCAGTACGCCGAGCAGCGCCAGCCCCAAGGTACCGCCGAGGTTGCGTGACATGTTGTAGAGCCCGGCCGCATCACCCGCATCGCGGGTTTCCACCGAGCGCATCGACAGTTGGCTGAGGGGCATCATCACCAGGATCTGCCCGAAGCCCCGCAGGATCTGCGACCCGTAGAAATCATGGCCGACACTCTGGGCGGTGAGCTGGGTGTCGAGAAAACAGCTGGCCCAGTACATCAACAATCCCACGCCGACCATCATCCGCAGGTCCAGGCGGCCAAGCATTCGCGGCAGGATCGGCATCAGCAGGAACGCCGGAATCCCCGACAGCAACATGATCGAACCCGACTGTTGCGCGTTATAGCCCGACAGGATGCCGAGGAACTGCGGCACCAGGTACGCCGTGCCATACAGCCCGGCGCCGACCGCCGTGGCGATCAGCAGCACGCTGCCAAAGCTGCGGTTGAGCACCAGTTGCAGGCGCAGGATCGGCGTACTCGAGCGGACTTGCCCGACGGCAATCAGGAAGAAGCCGATCACCATCGTGATGCTCAACCAGATGATCAACTGCGAGTCGAACCAGTGTTCGCGCTGGCCTTCTTCCAGCACCACGGTGAGCGAACTCAGGCCCATGGCCAGGCCAATGATGCCCAGCCAGTCGGCCTTGATGAATTGCTGGAGGTTCATGCGGTCGCTGGGCAGGCCGGTGATCAGCAAGGTGATCAAGGTAATGCTGACGGGCAAGTTGATGAAGAAGCACCAGCGCCAGTTGATATTTTCCGTGAGCCAGCCGCCAATCACCGGGCCCAGCAGCGGGCCGAGGATCACCGTCATGCCGAACATCGTGGTGCCGATTGCCAACTGATGGGCAGGCAGGCGGGTGCGTACGATGGTCTGCGCGGTCGGGATCATCGCGCCGCCGGCAAAACCCTGGCCGATACGCCCGGCGATCATCGCGCCGAGGCTTGAAGACAACCCGCAGAACATCGAGAAAAACGTGAACATCAACGCGGTGCCGATCAGGAACCGGCGCAGGCCGAATACCCGGGTCAGCCAGGCGGCGAGGGGAATCATGACGATTTCCGACATCAGGTAACCGGTGGCGATCCACGTGCCTTCGGTACCGGTCGCGCCGATCTGGCCCTGGATCTGCGGCAGCGCCGAGTTGGTGATCGAGATGTCCAGGGTCGCCAGCAAGGCGCCCAGCGAGCCGGCGGCGACTGCGATCCAGTCGGTCAGCGAAGCGTTGCGCGGTTTGTCCGCGGGCACTTCGGTCAAGATGGCTTCAGCCATGGTTGGCGTCTGCCTTGTGGGTGCGGGTGTCGACTTCCACGGTGGCGGACAAGCCGGGCACCAGTGCCTGGCGCACGTCGTCATCCGGTACATCCAGGGAAATCCGCACCGGCACGCGCTGCACGATCTTGGTGAAGTTGCCGGTGGCGTTGGACGGCGGCAGCAACGCGAACTGTGCTCCGGTGCCGGGGGACAGGCTGTCGATATGGCCCTGAATATCATGGCCTGGCAGTGCGTCCACATGCACGGTGACGGTCTGCCCGGCGCGCATCTCGCCGATTTGGGTTTCCTTGTAGTTGGCGGTCAGGTAGATCGCGCTCACCGGCACCACGGTCAACAAGCGTGTGCCCGGCTGCACGTATTGGCCGACGCGTACACCGCGATCAGCGACGCGGCCATCGAGCGGGCTGCGAATCACCGCGTCTTCCACGTCCAGCTGGCTCTGGGCTTCGCTGGCCTTGGCCACGCCGAGTTGCGCCTGGGCTTGCTTGAGCTGGGCTTCGAGGGTGCCGTAGCGGGTCTGGCTGGAGCGCAACGCGGCCTGCTTGGCGGCCACGGTGCTGCGGGCCTGGGCGAGCTGGTTGTTGAGCTGCGCCAGGCGTTCTTCCGGCTCGGCCCCGGAACGTGCCAGCGGCGCATAACGTGCGACTTCGGTTTGCGCGTGCTGGGCGTCGGCCTGGGCGCCTTGCAGTTGGGCGCGGGCTTCGGCGATGGTCGAGTCCTGTTGCACGAGGTCGGCCTGGGCCTTGGCAAAGTCGGCCTCGCGGGCCGCAATCGTCGCCGAGGCTTCGTCACTGACTGCCTGGTATTTGCGCGCATCCAGGCGCACCAGCACGTCGCCACGCTTCACGTTCTGGTTGTCGGCCACCAGCACCTCGGCGACGTAGCCGTTGATTTTCGGCGCCACGCTGATGCTGTCGGCTTGCAGATAGGCGTCGTCGGTGGTCTCGATAAAGCGCCCGGTGAGCCACCACCAGGCGCCCCACGCCAGCCCGGCCAACAGCGCCACGCCGGCGAGTGACAGTAGAATCCGTCGGGCTTTGCCACGTTGGCCGTTGACGGTGGTTTCAGGAATGACCTGAGGAGAGGGAGGTGCAGCGGACATCAAGTCACTCCAGTTTTATATCAGTTGGAATAAATTCGTTTTTTCGCGAATTTTTGTCAACTGGTATATTTTGGTTACGTTAAAAAAATGGAGTGGCACATGGCACGACACAAACCGGCCGCCGAAGGGGGTTATCAGCGGGGTGAAGAAACCCGCGCACGCATTATCGAGGCGGCTGTCGAGGTATTTGGCGAGCGTGGCTACGACGGCGCGTCCACGCGAGACATCGCGAATGCTGCCGGCGTCAATGCGCCCGCGATCCAGTACTACTTCGATGGCAAGGAAGGCGTGTACCTGGAATGCGTCGAGCACTTGATCGCGCTGTTGTGGCAGAAGATGGCGCCTACCGTTGAAGCCGCAGAAGGTGCGCTGGCCGATCCCGGGGTCGACGATCAGAGGTTGATCGACGCCTCACTGGGCATTCTCGGCGCGGTGGTTTCAACGATCCAGGACAGTCCCCAGACCACCGCGTGGCGAGCGTTTCTTGATCGCCATCAAGCCGGGCTCTGCCCTGAAAGCGCGACCATGGCGTTCGAGGAACGCTTCAAGGCGCGCATCGCCAACGTGATCCGCCTGCTGATCGCGCGCGTTGCCGGCCTTGCCGTTGACGACGAGCGCACGGTGATCCACTCGATGGCGCTGTTCACCCAGGGCCTGGCGTTTCGGGTGCAGAAACCCAAGCTGCTCTCCGCCTTGAACTGGACCGAAGTGAGCCAGAAGGAAATGGAACTGGTGCGGGATGTGGTGCTGATGCAGGCGCGGTTTACCCTGGAAGGCCTGGTACGGCATCGGGACCGGCGCTGACTTCAGCGCTTGCTGAAGGCCAGCCGGGCCGCGAACAGCACGAATATCATGCCGGTGGTGCGGTCCATCCACTTGATCACCTTTTCACGCCGCAGCACACCGGCCAATGGCTGCGTGGCACCGATCAGTATCAGTGCCCAGGCCAGGCTGATCACCACGTGGATGCTCACCAGCCCGAACGTCCACGCCACCAGCGGATGCCCCTGGGGAATGAACTGCGGCAGGAAAGACACGTAGAAAATCCCGATCTTGGGGTTGAGCACGTTGCCCATCATGCCTTTCAGGAACCAGTTGGCACCGGGTTTTCCATCGGCCTCGACGGACGCCAGCGAACTGCGCGGGCGCAACAGCATGTTCAAGCCCAGCCACGCCAGGTAAGCCGCGCCGCAGTACTTCAAGACGTTAAAGGCCACCTCGGACACGGCAATCAACGCGCCCAGCCCAAAGGCCACCGCTGCACCCCACAGCAGGCAGCCGGCATTGATGCCCAGGGTGGCGCGCAAGGCTTGTTGCTTGCCCTCCACCGTTGCAGTGCGCAATACCAGGGCCGTGTCCAGTCCGGGCGTCAACGTGAGCAACGTGGCGGCGAAGGTGAAGGCGAGCAGGTTGTCGGTGATGGACATGGATATTTACCTGAAATCAGAAACTCTCAAGACTGGCGTTGATACCGGCGAAACACGCCAGCTCGATGGTTGCCGCGACCTGTTCAGCATCGATGATAAAGCCCTGGAAATCGTCATCTCCCGAGTCCAGATGAACCTAACGCTTGCCGCACCGAGCCAGCCATTGGTCGAAACGGTCCAGCACCTCAGCCATTGATGACCTGCATACGTTGTGTTCATCGTTCGTGGGGCAGATTACGGTCATGGGCGCGCGGCTGTCGATATTTAATCAAGAGCGTTGTGGCTTTCTGGAAAGGCTCATGACGCATTACACCGTCACGCCACGCGATTGCGCCCCGACGACTTGGCCCGATACAACTGCTGATCCGCACGCTTGATCAGCACTGTGGTGTCGCTGTCCGACGCTTCAACGAGCCCGACGCCAATACTCACCGTGACCTGCCCAGCGGTCTCGAAATACGCTCCGGCAATTGCCGCGCGAATCTTCTCGGCCACCACATCCGGGCTGTCCGGCGCTTCGATTTCCGGCAACAGCACCGCAAACTCTTCACCGCCGTAACGGGCGACGAAGTCAGTGGCGCGGGTGGCGTCCTGAATCAACTGCGCGAGCTGGCGCAGTACATCGTCCCCGACGGCATGCCCATGGGTATCGTTGATCCGCTTGAAATGATCAACGTCGATCAGCAGCAAGGCAAACGCGCGCCCGCTGCGCTGGAACAGCAGGCTGTACTCCGCCAGTTTTTCATCGAAGCGCCGACGGTTGTAGACGCCGGTCAGGGCGTCATGGCTGGCCAGGTTCAACAGCTCGGCATTGGCCTGGGTGAGGGCGGCAGTACGCTGGGCGACGGTGGCTTCCAGGGACGCATTGGTGTCCTGCAGTTCGCGCTCTTTGCCAAGCAGCGATTGGGTCATGCCCTTGATGGAGCGCCCGAGCTGGGCGATTTCCAGTACGAAATGGTCTTGAGGGAAATACGCGCCAGGCTGTTGGTTTTGGACCTGCTTGGCTGAACGCGCGAGTTCTTCGATGGGCCGGCTGAGGTACGACGCCAGGTAATACGCCACGAAGCCGAAAATCACCGCGGCAATGACGCCCAGCAGCAGCAGTTTGTAGAGCAATACGCGGGCAGGGTGCAGGGCGATTTCCAGCGGCTGGCGCATCACGATGTACCAGGTCAGGCTGGAATTCGACGGGCTGGGCACCGCCACGGCGCTGGTCACGTAGCCGTTGTCGACCGACCAGCCGGTGTCATTGGCCAGGCGGTCCTGGGGCAGTTGCTGGCCGGCCAGTTGTTCCGGGTAGAGCACCTTGCCGTCGTTGTCGATGATCAGCGCCTCGATGTCCGGCGTATTGCCTTTGGCCGCTTCGACAATTTGTGTCACCCACGTCCAATGGGCGTGAGCCCCCAGTACGCCGATCACCTGGCCCCCGGCATTGCGAATCGGTGCGGCAAAGTCGATGAAGCGCCAGGGCTCACCGTTGGAGCCCGGCAGCAGCTTGGCAAGCAGTACCGCCTCGTGGGGATCGCCGGTGTAGTTGCCCTGCAAACCGGCCTGGAACCAGGGCCGTGCCGTTACGGATTGGTCGACCAGCAGCCCATTCACCGCCTGGCGCACACGCCCGTCGGTGTCGGCGACGCCCATCCACGCGTACTCGGCGCGGGACTGGGTGCGTTGTTCCATGGAGGTCAGTATGTCCGGATCGTCCAGGTTGCCCCGTCTGAACAGCGGTGCGCGGCTGAGCAGCGACACTTCGAGCTGGCGTTCACGCAGCTGCACCGCCAATAGCGCGGCGGTGGAGCGGGCAGTGCTCAACAAGGCATTGCCACTGGCCAGTTTCAGTTGCTCGGTAGCGATGTGCCCAACGTAGAACCCTACGCTCACCAGGGTGAGCAGCGACAAACCGGCAAACCAGAGGGTCAGGTGACTACGCAGGCTGGCTTTGATCATTGGGGGCTATCTGAAAGGAGTGTGACTACATGGTAGTCGTACCATTCGGATAGTTGCCATAGCCTGATGATTTATACGCGCATTGATTTCCCACCTGCTTTCCCATGACGGCCATGCCAGAATATGGCGCTTAGCCACTTAGGGAACTCAAGGATGAAAACGCTGTGTGCTGCGCTGTTGTTGATGGTTGTCACCGGGCTGGCTCAGGCCAGTGAGATGAGGACCGGGTTCCAGGAAATTGTGATTCCCGACGCTGAACACGGCAGACCGTTGCAGGTGGCGGTGTGGTACGCGACCGATGCCACCGGCACGCCACAACTGATCGCCGACAATCCGGTGTTTGTCGGCGCGCCGGCCTTGAAGGACGCCGCACCGGCTGCCGGCGAGCATCCGTTGGTGGTGATCTCCCACGGCATCTTCGGCAACTGGATCAACCAGTCCTGGCTCGCCAGTGCGTTGGCCGGGCAGGGTTATATCGTCGCCTCGCCCAACCACCCCGGCACCACCAGCAAGGACCGCACACAGCCGGCCGCTTCCGAGCTGTGGAAACGGCCCCTCGATATCCATCGGGTGATTGATGCCGTGATTGCCCAGCCGAAACGCTTCGGCGCGGTGGCCCAACGCAAGATCGCCGTCGTCGGCCACTCCCTCGGTGGCTGGACCGCACTCGAAGTCGGCGGTGCCCGCTTTGATCCGCAGCGCTTTACCGAGGACTGCAAGTTGCATCCGGAAATTGCCCCTTGCAAGGCCTACGAACAACTTGAGGTTGGTCGTACCGAGCAGGCGAGGCAGCGACTGGCCGGCGACTTGAGCGACCCGCGCGTGGCGGCCATTGTTTCCCTGGACCTGGGATTCGCCCGCGGCTTCAGCGATGCCAGCCTCGCGGCGCTGAACCGCCCAACGTTGGTGATTGCGGCGGGCACGCCATCGCCGGAATTGCCCGCCGCACTCGAGTCGGCCGACTTGGCCAAGCGCCTGCCGCAGAAGACTTCGCGCTACGTGGAAATCAGCGACGCCACGCACTTCAGCTTCCTGCCCATCTGCAAGCCGGGCGCGGTGGAGCGGATTGAACAGAGCGACCCCGGCGAAGGCTTCATTTGCCTGGATGCCAAGGGTGCTCGTCCCAAGCCGCAGATCCAGCAGCAGGTCCTCAGCTTGATCAGTGAGTTTCTGCAGCAGTCACTGCGCTAGCCGTCAGATGTCTTCGGACAACACACAGCCTGTGGCGAGGGAGCTTGCTCCCGCTGGGCTGCGCAGCAGCCCCGGCAATCCGCCAAACGCCACTGCGCTGTCAGAAAACCACTAACCCGTGGCGAGGGAGCTTGCTCCCGCTGGGGTGCGAAGCGCCTCCAACGACAGGACTGCTACGCAGTCCAACGGGAGCAAGCTCCCTCGCCACAATAGTATTTGCATTGGATCACTTCCCCACCCGACCCGGAATCGCCACCCGACTTGTCGCTTTCACCTCGCGCAACGCCAAACTCGACTGAATCGACGCAATCCCCAACTGCCGCCGCAACACGCTCTCCACAAAATCGCTGTACGCATCCAGATCCTCCGCCAGTACCTGCAGCAGATAATCCGCATCCCCGGTAATCTTGTGGCAGGACTGCACCTGCGGCAGTTCCTTGATCACGGCCTCGAAGTCCTCCGGCGTATGGTCGGAATGCACCGCAAACCTCACGTGCACAAACGCCATGATTTCCAGGCCCAGCATCTTGCGATCGAGGTTGGCCTGGTAATCCTTGATCACGCCTTCTTCTTCCAGCCGCTTACGCCGTCGCCAGCACGGCGTGAGGCTAAGGGACAGGCGCTCGCTGAGTTCGGCGTTGGAGATACTCGCGTCTTCCTGCAGCAATGCGAGGATGGCGAGATCGGTGTCGTCAAGTGCGACCTGTTTGGTTTTATTTTTCTTAATGGCGGCTCATCGGGGTAAAAATGCCCGATTACACTAGCATCGGCGCACATAAAAGCAAAGAAAGCCCACCACAGCCAGAACAAAATAATCACCTGTCTTTCACGGGTGGATGCCTTTCATGTTGACTGTTTTTAGTGATTCTCATCGTTTGCACCATGGCACCGAACTCAAGGATGGCGTGCTCAAGCCGTCCTTCGAACAACCCAGCCGCGCCGACACGGTGCGTGATCGGGTCAAGCACGTTGGGCTGGGCGATATCATCGTGCCGCGCACGTTCGACCGGGCCTGTTACGTCAATGCCCACAGCGAACGCTACGTGTCCTTCCTGGAAACCGCCTGGGCCGAATGGACGGCGATTGGCCGTGCCCATGACGCCTTGCCGCTGGTGTGGCCGGTGCGGGACCTGGCCAATGAGCAGGTGCCGGAATTCATCGACGGCAAGCTCGGGTTTTTCGCGATGGATGCCGGTTCACCGATCACCAGCACCACCTGGGAAGCGGTGAAGACCAGCGCCGATATCGCGCTCACCGGCCTTGCGTTGATTGATGAAGGCCACAACAGCGCCTTCGCCCTGTGCCGGCCACCGGGCCACCATGCGGCGCGGGAATACATGGGCGGTTATTGCTACCTGAATAACGCAGCCATTGCCGCGCAACAGGCGATCACCCAAGGCGCCAAACGGGTCGCGGTGCTGGACGTGGATTTCCATCACGGCAACGGCACGCAGAACATTTTCTACGACCGCAGCGACGTGATGTTCGTCTCGCTGCATGGCGATCCGTCCGTGTCGTATCCCTACTATTCGGGCTTCAGTGCCGAGCGCGGTGCCGGGGCGGGCGAGGGGTTCAACCTGAACTACCCGCTGGCGAAAAACACCGGGTGGAGCACCTACAAAGAAGCGTTGCTCGACGCCTGCAATCAACTCAGAAAGTTCTCGCCGCAAGTGCTGGTGATTTCCCTCGGCGTCGACACCTTCAAGGACGACCCCATCAGCCATTTCCTGCTGGAGAGCCGCGACTTCCTCGGCATCGGCGAGATCATCGCCAGTGTCGGCGTGCCCACGCTGTTTGTGATGGAAGGCGGCTACATGGTCGATGAAATCGGCATCAACGCGGTCAACGTGCTGCACGGTTTCGAGAACAAACACGCCTGATCCCGATGCCATTCCAACAATAAACAACGCCTGACTTTTTTCTGCCAAAACTCAAAAACATAACAAGAGGTTTTGTGATGAAAACAACCGTGCCCGGGCTGATTGAAAAGCCCGCTTTGCAACGCACCCTCAACAACCGCCATATCCAACTGATGGCCATGGGCGGTGCGATCGGCACCGGCCTGTTCATGGGCTCGGGCAAGATCATCGCGCTGTCCGGCACCTCGATCATCCTGATCTACATGATCATCGGGCTGTTTGTGTATTTCGTGATGCGCGCCATGGGTGAGCTGCTGCTGTCCAACCTGAACTTCAAGAGCTTCGCCGACTTTGCAGGTGCATACCTGGGGCCGCGTGCGGCGTTTTTTCTCGGCTGGTCGTACTGGCTGAGCTGGAGCGTGGCGGTGGTGGGGGATGCGGTGGTGGTCGGGGGCTTTTTCCAGTACTGGTTCCCGCACGTGCCGGCCTGGATACCGGCGATTGCAATGCTGCTGACCCTGTTTGCCTTGAATGTGCTGACGGTGCGGCTGTTCGGCGAGGTGGAGTTCTGGTTTGCGATCATCAAGATCATCGCCGTGGTGACCCTGATCAGTGTGAGCGTGGTGTTGATTGCCAGCTCGTTTGTGTCGCCCACCGGCGTCACGGCTTCCCTGAATCATTTGCTGGATAAACAGGCGGCGTTTCCCAATGGCGTGTTCGGCTTCTTTGCCGGGTTCCAGATGGCGATCTTCTCGTTTGCCGGCACCGAGTTGATCGGCACGGCGGCGGCCGAAACCCGTTCGCCGGAGAAGACGCTGCCCAAGGCAATCAACTCGATTCCGCTGCGGATCATCCTGTTCTACGTGCTGGCCTTGGCCTGCATCATTGCGGTGACATCCTGGGAGCAGGTGTCGCCCAGCAAGAGCCCCTTTGTCGAGCTCTTCCTGGTGGCCGGCTTTCCCGCCGCCGCCGGGATTGTGAATTTCGTGGTACTGACCTCAGCGGCTTCTTCGGCCAACAGCGGGGTATTTTCGGCGAGTCGCATGTTGTTCGGCCTGGCGGACCTGGGAGACGCACCCGGGATATTCCGACGACTGTCGAAAAACAGCGTGCCGTTTACCAGCCTGGCGTTTACCACCTTCCTGATGCTGCTGGGCTTGTTGCTGCTGTTTATAGTCCCGGAAGTGATGACGGCCTTTACCATCGTCTCCACTGTTTCGGCGATCCTGGTGATCTTTACCTGGTCGACCATCCTGGCGTCCTACATCGCCTATCGGAAAAAGTGCCCGGAGCTACATGAAAAATCCCTCTACAAAATGCCCGGAGGCGTACCGTTGGCGTGGGTTTCACTTGGCTTCATGGCGTTCGTACTTTGCCTACTGGCACTTCGCCCAGATACCCGCCTGGCCCTGTGCGTGATGCCTGCATGGTTTATGTGGCTGGCGGTTGCCTACCATTTCTCGCATTTTCGCCACCGACTCCAGCCTGATCAACGCACGGCGCAGTAGCGGTTGTCGTACAACCGCAGGCCATTCAACCCTCGAAAAAGGCCGGCTTGTACGGCCTTTTCATGACGGTTTTTTCATCGGTACATGACAAAAATTTCACAATCTGCGCCATAGACCCCATGCCACAATCCGCAGCGTTTGCAGGGCCGCAACGGTATTCGCTCGAAGGACAGTAAAAAAATAATGTTCACAGGGGCGCAGTAAATGAAACTCTCTACATTAGCGTTGGCCATCACGGCGGCTGTCCTTGCACAACACGCCAGCGCAGACGGCTTTGGTCTTGGCTCACTCGGCACGGGTGACGGCCATAGCGGCTTCCTCGAAGACAGTCATTCTTCGATCAGTTCGCGCACCATGTACTACAACGCCGACGTTCACTCCGGCACGGCGAACGACCTGCGGGAAGCGGCTCAAGTACTGCGTTTCGACTATAAATCCGGTTACACCCAGGGCACCGTCGGTGTAGGTTTCGACGTGATGGCTTTCGGCGCGTTGCGTCTGGACGGTGGCGATGGCCACGCAGCGGGCAATGGCCTGTCGGGTAACGGCAACAGCTTCTTCCCGGTGAAGAACAACGGCACCGAGCCTGCTGACAGCTTCGGTCGCGCAGCCGGCAACGTTAAATTCCGTATTTCCCAGACTGAATTGCACGTGGGCGGTGGCCTGGCCCCGATCCTGCCGATCCTGGTGTCCAACGACAGCCGTGCCGCGCCGCAGACCTTTGACGGCGGCATCCTGACCTCCAAGGACATTCCCAACGTCACCTTCACCGGCGGCGAGCTGAACAAGGCTGAAGGTCGTGCATCGAGCAACTCCACGGGCTTGAGCGTGGCCGGTGCCACTCGCGACAGCGACAGCTTCCGTTTCGGTGGTGTCGACTACCAGCCGTTTGGTTCTTCTGACAACGTCATCGCTAAAAACCTGACGTTGCAGTACTACTACGCCAACCTGGAAGACTTCTACAAACAGAACTATTTTGGCCTGGTCCACGTATTGCCATTGGGCAATGACCAGTCGTTCAAGACCGACCTGCGTTATTTCGACAGCACCAGCGACGGCAAAAACGGTTCGGCCGGCTATGCGTTCAACAACAACGGCGGCTATGCCAAGCACGCCGGTGAAGTCGACAACAAAACCTACAGTGCTGCCTTCACCTATCAGTTGGGCGGCAGCCAGTTGATGCTCGGCCATATCGGCGTGAGTGATGACGGTGGCTTCGTCTGGGTCAACCAGGGCAGCATCGCCGATCCAACCGCCCAGGGCGCGGCCGGTTCCGACTTCTACCTGTTCACCGACGCCGTGGTTGGCCAGTTCTCCCGTGCGGGCGAGCAGGTCAATTTCGGTCAGTACCTGTATGACTTCAGAACCCTGGTGCCGGGCCTGAAAGCCTCGATTGCCTACCTGAACGGCAGCGACATCAAGGCCAAGGTTGCCGGTGGCAGCGATCAGTCGGAACGCGAAACCGATTTCCGTCTTGATTACGTCGTGCAGGAAGGCCCGCTGAAAGGCTTCGGTACTACGTTCCGTACCGGCAGCTACCACGGCCATAACACCGGCACCGCCGACCAGGATCAGACTCGCCTGATCTTCAACTACACCTACGCGCTGTTTTAATCAGTCGTCGGTAACTGCTCCAGATGAAGGCCGCCCATTGGGCGGCCTTCTTTATTGGCGTGGGGTTCCAGGCAGGGCAGGGCGCTATAGTTGTTTTTACACAACGCAACGTTTAATCATGCGCGGCAATTCCTAACCTATAAGTCAAGAAAAGGACCGTTCCCATGAAAGTCAGTGCACGCAACGTATTCAAAGGCCAGGTCAGCCAGGTCCAGCACGGCGCGGTCAATGCCGAAGTGGTGTTGACCCTGCCCGGTGGCGAGCAGTTGGTGGCGGTGGTGACCCTGGAAAGCATCCGCAACCTGGGCATTGCCGTAGGCAAGGAAGCGGTCGCGCTGATCAAGGCGCCGTGGGTGATGTTGATGACCGAATCCAGCGACATCCGCCTGTCGGCCCGCAACTGCCTGGAAGGCAAGGTGCTGAGCGTGAATGACGGCGCGGTGAATGCGGAAGTGGTGATCGAGTTGGCGGGTGGTTCGAAGGTGTTTTCCATCGTGACCCGCGACGCGGTGGCCGAGCTGGGGTTGAAGCCGGGCGTGAGCGCCACGGCGGTGATCAAGGCGTCCCATATCATCCTGGGCGTTCCGGCCTGATAAAACCCCACTCAACGTAGCAGCTGTCGAGCCCAAGCGAGGCAGCTGCTACGGGATGCCCGGTTGCCACGGCGTTTGTTGTTGAAAAGGGCTATTGCGCTAAGGCGCCAGCCGGGTGAACACATAATCGTGGTTCTTCACCAGCGCCTGATGGCAGGCAAAGCACGTCTCATGCTGCGCCTGGTCCACCGGCTTGCCATTGATGAACCGTCCAAAACCCCAGCCTCCGGTCGCTGCGTATTTCTTCGAGTCCTTGACCATGAACTGCACGGTGGTCGCCGCGCCGGGAATCGACGCGGTCTTGAACTCGGGCGATTGCACGTGCTTCCAGGCCAGTTTCGCCAGCACGGTGCCGTCGGGGAAGGGCAGCGTGCCGTCGCGGTACGCCTTGAGCGCCACTTTATTGCCCAGCACCACTCGCAGTTCATTCAGCGGGTCGGCTTCCTGTGCCGGCGCGATCAGCTCCCATTGGCGGTAGCCGTCGGGAATGGTCACGCCGTAGATCGGCGAAGGCTCGCTGGTAGCCGGGCCGCCAAAGGCGAACCCGGTAGCGGTGGCCACCACGGCAGCTGTTGCAGCGACGAGTGCAGCAAGATGCAGGCGCTTCATCACAGGTGGTCCGCATCGATCACTGCCTTGGCAAAGGCTTGCGGTGCTTCCTGTGGCAGGTTGTGGCCGATGCCGCCGCTGATCAGGCGGTATTCGTACTTGCCGGTAAAGCGTTTGGCATAGTCCTCTGCGGCCGGGTGCGGCGCGCCGTTGGCGTCGCCTTCCATGGTGATGGTGGGCACGTTGATGGACGAGGCGGTGGCGAGTTTCTGCTCCAGCGCAGCGTATTTTTTCTCTCCCTGCACCAGCCCCAGGCGCCAGCGGTAGTTGAAGATCGATACGGCGACGTGGTCGGGGTTGTCCAGGCCTTTGGCGCTGCGGTCGAAGGTGGCGTCGTCGAATGCCCATTTTGGCGAGGCGATCTGCCAGATCAACTTGGCAAAGTCGTGGGTGTTTTTCGCATAGCCGGCGGCGCCGCGATCGGTGGCGAAGTAGAACTGGTACCACCATTGCAACTCGGCCTTGGGCGGCAATGGGTTCTTGCCCGCGGCCTGGTTGCCGATCAGGTAGCCGCTGACCGATACCAGCGCCTTGACCCGCTCAGGCCACAACGCCGAGACAATGTCGGCGGTGCGCGCACCCCAGTCATAGCCGCCGAGCACGGCCTGCTTGATCTTCAGCGCGTCCATGAAGTCGATCAGGTCGACGGCGAGGGCGGCCGGCTGGCCGTTGCGCAGGGTTTTTGCCGACAGGAAATGGGTATCGCCATAGCCGCGGGCGTAAGGCACCAGCACCCGGTAGCCCTGGGCGGCCAGCAGCGGCGCTACCTCGGAGTAGCTGTCAATGTCGTAGGGCCAGCCATGCAGCAGGATCACCACCGGGCCATCGGCCGGGCCGACTTCGGCGTAGGCCACATCCAGCAAGCCGGCTTTCACATGCTTCAACGGGCCGAGCGCGCTGTGGGCAGTTGCGCTGGCAGCCGCAGGTGCTTGCGCGTCCTGTGCACTGGCGACGCCGAGGGCACCGAACTGCAACAGCGCAAAGGCCAGCAGCGACGCGCCCATCAGGCGGCGGGGTGGGGTGTTCAACTGTGTGTGCATGGTGAGTCTCCGGCGGCGGGTGGTGTGCCTGGCTCACAGTTGAACGTAGTTGTGTATCCCGTCTGTTTCGAGAAAGCGGTTGGGTTAAAGGTTTTGTATCGCAGCGGTGTTTGGACACACTGCGATACAAAGGTCAGAGGGCCCGCCGGGCCACATACACCAGGCTCGGCGCCTGACCGGGTACATCGTCCAGCTCATCGATGTACTGCATGCCGATTTTCTCCAGCACCTTGATCGACGCTGTATGCGCCGGACGCACCACGCCGTACACCTGCGGCTGGTCCAGCTCGACAAACGCAAACTGCAACGCCGCCCTGGCAAGCTCGGTTGCAAAGCCCTGGCCCCAGGCGCTGACCGCAAAGCGGTAGCCCAGGTTGATCCGCTCAACGTCGTTGTAGGGGTACAAGGTGATGCCACCAAAGCCGATCACGCAGTCCGGCGCCTCTTGTGTGGCAATCGCCCATTGGCCAAAACCATGTTCTGCCCAGTGCAGCAGCCAGCGAGCCAGGGCGGCCTCGGCTTGGCCCTGGTCCGTCAAGGGGCCCGCCGGGTTGTAGCGGTTGGTCTCGGGATCGCCATAAATGGCAAATACACTGGCCACATCGTCGGCCGCTGCGGGCCTGAGAATCAGGCGTTCGGTGGTAATCGGGTGGGTATTCATGGGTGGACTCTGATCCTTGGAGCGAGCGAGAAGGTGTTCACCTATATTTATCCTGCTTTCGGCGCTCTAGCACGCTTGATTCAGTTGTTAGGGCTACTGGCAGGATGCCACAATGACACTTTGTCGCGGCAGTAAGATCAGGCGGACCAAATGAATGGCCTTGGGCGTGGGCAGGACCAGGATTGCTTCATCGAGGAGCAGGTACGAACAGATCGATTGCACCAGCTGTTTCGCCAGTCATTCTCTGCAGTGTTCGGCAGTTATATGGCGGCCGCCATGCTGTGCTGGCTGTGCTGGGAACGTTTTGATCACCGGGTAATGCTGGTCTGGCTGGTGGTATTGGCGGGGACGTCGTTGCTGCGGGTGTGGATGTTCATGGACTGGTTTCGCTGCCCCAACAGTGAACGCACCCCCGCGCGCTGGGAGCGGCGCTACTGGGTAACGCTGATGTTGTCGGCCGGGGTCTGGGGCATCGGCGCATTCGCCCTGATGCCCACCGACGACCGCCTGTCCCAGGCCCTGGTGATGTTGTTCACCGTGGGCATGTCGGTCAGCGCAGTCTCGTGTTATTCGGCCTATCGCTACATGACCCTGGTCTCCATGGGCCTGGTACTGCTGCCGTGCACCCTGTGGCTGCTGTTTCAACCGTCGTCGATGCAAGTCGGCATGGCCCTGGCGGTGCTGGTGTTCTCTTCGTTTGTCGGTGGCGCCACGCGCAAGCTGTCGGATGCCCTGGAAAAAGCCTTTCGCCTGACCCGGCAAATGGAACGAGCCCACAACATCTCCGCCCGCGCCGCGCAAACCGACGAACTCACCGGCCTGATGAACCGCCGGGCGTTTTTCGAGCACGCGCAGTTGCTCTACGAACAGTGCCGGCATAACCAGCAGCCGTTGTGCGCGCTGATGATGGACATGGACCACTTCAAGGACATCAATGACACCTACGGGCACCAGGCCGGGGACCAGGTGCTGCGTCAGATCGGCGGGGTGATCAGCGCGTCGTTTCGCCAGGCCGATGTGTATGGGCGGCTGGGGGGCGAGGAGTTTGCGGTGCTGCTGCCGGATACGTCGCTGGAGACCGGGCGGGACATCGCCGAGCAGTTGATCAAGGCCATCGCCGGGCTGACCAGCGAGCCGGTCCAGGGGTTGACCGCCAGCCTCGGCGTGGCCTGGGCCCGCGCGGTGGACCAGGACCTGCACGGCCTGATGAACACCGCAGACAAGGCGCTGTACCGCGCCAAGGCCCTCGGGCGTAACCAGGTGGCCGTCGCGGAATAGGCCTCAGCCCTTGAGCAGCGCCTTGGCCAGCACCTGTGAGACCTGGTCGGCCGAGTAGGGCTTGGGCAGGAACACCAGGCCTTCATAGCCGCTTTCCGCCAGCTCCTCGCTGTAGCCCGAGGTCAGTACCACCGGCAGGCCGGGCCGGCGGCGTCGCAGTTCCCTGGCCAGGGCCACCCCGGTGATGCCGGGCATCACCACATCGGAAAACACTGCATCGAACCCCAACGCGTCTGCGCCGGCCAGTTCCAGCGCCTGTTCGGCATTGGTTGCCCAGGTGGTCTGGTAGCCGAGGTCCTGGAGGATCTGATTGGCAAAGCGGCCCACTTCCAGGTTGTCTTCCACCACCAGGATATGGCGCTGGGCGCATTCGGTGATCAGCCCGCAGGTGTCCGGGGTGTCTCGTTGGAAGCTCTCTTCAGGTACCACTTGCGGCAAGTACAGGGTAAACACCGTGCCCTGGCCGACCTGGCTGGCCACATCGACGTTGCCGCCCGATTGCTTGGCGAAGCCGAACACCTGGGACAGTCCCAGGCCGGTGCCCTTGCCGACTTCCTTGGTGGTGAAGAAGGGTTCGAAGATGCGCTCGAACGTCTCCCCGGGAATCCCGCTGCCGGTGTCGGTGAGTGAAATGGCGATGAACGCCTGGCGTGAACCGGCGTCACCACGGATGCTCGGCAGTGCTTGATCGGCGTCCAGTCGCAGGGTCAGGCTACCCTGGCCGTTCATCGAGTCCCGGGCGTTGAGGGCGATGTTGATCAGGGCGGTTTCAAACTGGCTGGAGTCGGCGCGGATGTAGCACGGCTGCCCGGGCAGTTCGACGTGCACATGAATCCGCGCGCCAGTCACCGTCTCGAGCATCTCGCCGATGTTTTTCACCCGCAGGCCTGCATCGAACACTTCCGGGTTCAGCGGCTGGCGCCGGGCAAATGCGAGCAACTGGCTGGTCAATTTGCCGGCCCGGTCCACCGTGTCGGTGACCGCGCTCATGTAGCGCTGGCGACGCTCTTCGGACAGGCTCGGCATCCGCAGGAAGTCGACGGATGAGCGAATGATGGTCAGCAGGTTGTTGAAGTCGTGGGCCACGCCACCGGTCAACTGGCCGATGGCTTCGAGCTTTTGCGATTGACGCAAGGCGGCTTCGGTCTGGGTCAGCAGGGTGGTCCTTTCGGTGACGCGCTGCTCCAGGCTTGCATTCAGCTCGGCCAGGCGCTGGGACAAAACCACGGTGGCGGTGGTTTCGGTCACGGTGTCGAGCATGCCGACCACCTTGCCCTGTACGTCGCGGATCGGGCTGTAGCAGAAGGTGAAGTACGCCTGCTCCGGCGCGCCGCCGCGTTCGATCGTCAGCGGGAAGTTTTCGATAAAGGTGGCTTCACCTGCGAAGGCGGCATCCGCGATCGGACTGATCTCGGGCCAGGCCTCCTGCCAGATCTCGTTGAATGGCCGCCCGAGGGCATCAGGCTTGTCGCCGAGAATCGGGATAAACCCGTCGTTGTAAAGCGTGATCAGCGCAGGCCCCCAGACGATCGCCTGGGGGAAACTGGAGGCAAGGCACAGGGCGACGGTGGTCTTCAGTACGTCCGGCCAGTGTTCCAAAGGCCCCAATGGCGTATTGGCCCAGTTGTGATGCCGGACCCGTTCGGCCATTTCGCCGCCGCCTTGCAGCCAGTTTGTCATTCGGTGAACGCCTTCTTGCCACGGTTCGCTGAGGTAGGGATGCCAAGCTACAGACATCCCGGGACTCAGCCAGTTCAGCGGGATTATCCACTAGATGGCACTTTAGTGTCTCGGCCGGATAATGCTTCGCTGAGCTCCCTTCAGGCCACCGTAATCGTTACCGCGATATTGCCGCGGGTGGCCTTGGAATACGGGCACGTCTGGTGGGCACGGTCCACCAGTGCCTGCGCCGCCGAGTGTTCGATACCCGGCAGGCTGACCCGCAGGCGCGCCTGTAGGTAATAGCCATCTTCCGGGCTGTTCACCAGGTCCACTTCGGCACTCACTGCCGTGTCGGCGGGCAGGCGGATGTGAAGGGTTTGTGCGGCTTTGCCCATTGCGCCGATAAAGCAGGCGGACCAGCCGGCACCAAACAGTTGCTCGGGGTTGGTGCCGGGCGCCTTGGAGCCGGGCGGCGACAGCTTGATGTCCAGGTGCAGGTCATCGCTGTGGGACGCGCCTTCACGCCCGCCGGTGGTGTGGGTTTTGCCGGTGTAGAGCACGGTGCTGTTCTGGGACATGACGGTTTCCTCGCAAGTGGCCCGGGGTGGGCCGGTGTGCACAGGAAACCGCGCCGGCGTATCCGCAATGTGTCATCGCCGGGGCCCTGCACCTCGCAGTGTGTCGCCTCGCCGGGAAGATACGTTGGGATACAAACCGTTATTGCTGCTGCACGCCAAACAAACCGGTCCAGTAGATGCCGGCATCACTTTTCGGGTCCATGGCGTAGGCGGCGCCCATTTCGCGGAACTGCGGGTTCATCAGGTTGGCACAGTGCCCGGGGCTGGCCAGCCAGCCGTCGACCACCTTGCGTGGGGTGTCCATGCCGGCGGCGATGTTCTCGCCGATCTGCTGGCCGATGTAGCCTGCCAGTTCAGCCCGGTCACCCGGGGTGCGGCCATCGTGGTCCAGGTGATCGAAGAAGTTGCCGTTGGCCATGTTGCGCGCGTGGCCGGCGGCGGCGTTGGCGAGTGCTTCGTTCCAGCTCAGGGGTGTGGTGGCGGCAAAGGCCTGGGCGCCACATTGGCGTGGTTGCTGGCGGGCGGTGTTGATCAGGTCGAGCACCTTCTTGCCTTCGGTCTGGGTCTCGCCCAGGCCGCTGGTCAGCAGCGGGCGGGCCAGCACGATGCGCCAGTCCTGGCCGCTGTTGCTCACGCCGATATCAATGAACTGCGGGTCGAGCACCACCCGGCAAAAACTTTCGCGCACGGCTTTCATCGCGGCTTCGGCGTTCCTGGGCCCGGACAGGCTGATGGCCTGGACGTTGACCATCGGGTACGCCGCCCTCGCCAGCGCCTGCTGCAAGTCGCCGACACTGTTGACCGGCAACACCAGCCGCGTGTCGCTGGCCAGCGGTGGCAATTCCTGGGAACCCTGGTTGCCGCAGCGCTGGACCTGGCTGCGGTATTGATTGATCGAGTCGACCAACAGGCTTTCTTCACCCGCCTGCGCCTGGGCGGTAAACACCAGACTGGCGGCCAGCGTCGTAAGACCCATCATCAATGACAGAACGCGCATGGACGTTTCCCTTGAGCTTGAAAGTGCCCATGATGCGCGATGAAGGGGCATCCATGCACCCGTTGGTCCGAACTTTTTGCCTCAGTTCTTGAATGCCGAGTGTTTACGGCCCTGATCGCACAAGGCGAACACCACCACCAGCAGGGACGAGATCGCGAGGATTATCACAACGCCATCAGTGGAGTGAGTGGCCGACGCCGCCACCATCGACAACGCCCCTAATGGCGCCAGGCCACCTGCGATCGCGGTGCCGATTTCCCGCCCGGTGCCAAAGCCCGAGGAGCGGGTCTGGGTCGGGAACTGGCGGCTCAGGAACGAACCCTGCGGCGCAAACATCATCGGCGCGAGGATGCCGGTGCCCACGCCAATGGCGACGTAGATCATCAGGCTTTCACCGGTATTGAGCAGCGCAAGGAACGGGTAGGCAAACAGCAGCGACAGCAGGCCGCCGAGCATCAGCACGGTCTTGCTGCTCCACTTGTCGCACAACCAGCCGAAGCATGGCACGGCGACGATGGCGATCAGGCTGGCAATGGTCACCGACAGCGACGTGACGTGCACATCGACACCCTTGAACTGGGTGAGGTAAGCCAGGGAAAAGGTCTTGAAGATGTAGCTCAACGCGTTGTAGCCAATCGCCACGAAGAACACCACGGCCAGGCCCTTGAGGTCGTTCTTGAACAGCGCCTTGAGCGGCGACGCCTTGGCCTTTGCGGTTTCCTTGCTCAGTTCCTTGAATTCCGGGGTTTCCGGGATGCTGTTGCGCACCCACAGGCCCACACCCACCAGCGCGATGCTGCAAATGAACGGAATCCGCCAGCCGCCGGCCAGCAGGAATTCATTGCCGTTGATGGTCAGCAGGTACACGGTCAGCGAAGACAGCAGCAAGCCCAGGTTCAGCCCGAGCGCCGGCCACGCACCCTGGCTGCCGCGCTTGCCTTCTGAGGCGTGCTCGTAGGAGGTAACCGCCGCGCCGGACAGTTCGGCACCGGCCCCCAGGCCCTGGATGATGCGGATAAACACCAGCACGATCGGCGCCCAGATGCCGATGGAGGCGTAGCTGGGGATCAGCCCGATCAACGTGGTGCACACGCCCATCATGCAGAAGGTCAGCACCAGCACTTGTTTACGCCCGAACTTGTCGCCCAGGTAGCCAAACAGAATGCCGCCGAACGGGCGCGCGATGAAGCCGATGGCAAAGGTGGAAAACGCCATCAGCGTAGCGGCTTTCGGGTCGCTGTTATCGAAGAAAATCTTCGAGAACACAATCGCCGCCATGGTGGCGTACAGGTAAAAATCATACCACTCCAGCATCGAACCGAAGATCGTCGCGGCCGCGACTTTGCGCAGGCGTTTCCTGGTTTGCTCGGGGGTTTCAACGTCCGGGGTGCGGGCTGTAGCCGTCATTCTGTACTTCCTTATGAGTCATTATATTTATTGTCAAAGTGAGGCGTGGTGCGGTGCGTCAGTGGGGCTTGAACATGCGGTCGGCGATCATCGAGCCGATGGGAATCGCGGAGGTGGCAGCGGGTGAGGGTGCATTGCACACGTGGAGCATTCGCGGGGTCTGGGCGAACAGGAAGTCGTGCACCAGGGTGCCGTCGCGCATCACGGCCTGGGCGCGGATGCCGGCTTCATAAGGCAGCAGGTCTTCGATGTTGAGCGATGGGCAGTACTTGCGGCACTGCTCCAGGTAGCCGGACTTGAACAGCGAGTTCTTCATCTCGACGCTGCCCGAACCGAGGTTCTGCCAGATGGTTTTCCAGAAGCCCGGGAAGCTCGCGTACTGCGCCACGTCGCGCCAGTTCACCGAGAATTTGCGGTAGTTCTCGCGACCCAGGCCGAGTACGGCATTCGGGCCAACGGTGACGCTGCCGTCGATCATGCGGGTCAGGTGCACGCCGAGGAAGGGCAGCTCCGGGTCGGGAATCGGGTAGATCAGGTGGTTGACGATGGTGTTCTTCGATTCCGGCAAGCGGAAGTATTCGCCACGGAACGGGATGATCTGGTGGTCGATCTTGACGCCGGCCATCACGGCCAGGCGGTCCGATTGCAAACCTGCA
The DNA here is from genome assembly GCF_013386245.1 of Pseudomonas sp. 21615526. NCBI lineage: Bacteria > Pseudomonadati > Pseudomonadota > Gammaproteobacteria > Pseudomonadales > Pseudomonadaceae > Pseudomonas > Pseudomonas sp. 21615526. The sequence goes on from NZ_JACAOM010000008.1 coordinate 79,269, forward strand.
CACACCACCAGATGCCTGGCCTGCCAACTTTCGCCCCGGGTGCTGACGGTGACTTTGTCGGTGTCCTCGACGATCGCAGTGACGGTGCGTTCCAGGCAGATTTCCCCGCCGGCGCGACGAATCACCCGGGCCATGGTTTCGCAGACTTCGCGGTAATCGACAATGCCGGTGGCGTCGAGAAACAGCCCGCCCAGCCCGACGATGTTCGGTTCGCGCTGGCGCAACTGGTCGGCGTCCAGGCGTTCGACTTTCATGCCGTTGAGCTGCGAGCGGGCGTACAGCGCTTCCATCCGTTGTACTTCCAGATCAGTCGAGGCCACCAGCAACTTGCCGCACACCTCGAACTTGATCCCGTGCTCGGTGCAGAACTGCTTCGTGGCTTCGGCGCCGCGTTTGCACAAGTCGGCCTTGAGGCTGCCCGGCGCGTAGTAGATGCCGGCATGGATCACGCCGCTGTTATGGCCGGTCTGGTGCTTGGCCAGCAGGCTTTCCTTCTCCAGGATCACCAGCGAGGCGGTGGGCTGGCGCTTGAGCAACTCCATCGCGGTGGCCAAACCGACGATGCCGCCGCCGATGATGCAAAAGTCGTAAATCATTGTTTTGGGTACCTACGCATTTCAGTCTGCTTATCAGGTTGTCAGACTAATGGTTTGTTAAAAAAACAGCGCGCCATCGGCACGCTTTAAACGGGTTCGGATCGGTCAATTGATAGCGGGCAGTTCCAGATGCAGGCGCCTTGCTGCGGCGCGCAAGTGAGCCTCGGCACAGGCGGCAGCACCTTGGGCATCACCGTCGACGATGGCCTGGTAGAGCGCGGTGTGTTCCTGGGTGGCATCGGCCGAGCCGCTGACAAAGCGGGTGGCGGAGTTTTCCCAGGCGGTCTTGCGGGCGCTGGCCAGTTGGCTTCTGAGGAAGTCATGGAAGGCCACGAAATAGTCGTTCTTGCTGGCCTCGGCGATGGCGCGATGGAATTCCACATCGGCCAGGGCGGCGGCGTCGAAGTCGGCGCGCTTGTCGTGCATTTCCTGCAGGGCGGTCTTCATGCGCTGCAGGTCGGCGGCGTCGCGGCGTTGGGCGGCAATCGAGGCGGCCTGGGTTTCGATCCACAGGCGCACTTCGAACATTTGCGCCAGGTCCGGGCGGCGACCGTTTTTTTCCGGGAAGCGGAACACGGTGCCGGCCGGGGTTTGCGAGATAAATGAGCCCAGGCCACGCCGCGCAGTCAGTACGCCATCGGCCTTGAGCTGGGCAATCGCTTCGCGCACCACCGAACGGCTGACATTGAGTTGTTCAGCCAGTTGCTGTTCGGTGGGCAGGCGCGCTTCGGGCGCCAGTTGGCCGGAATCGATTTCTGCACGAATGGCGCTGACAACGCGCATAACGAGCGAATCAGGGCGCTGGAGCTCAAGCATGGGAAAACCTTGGTAATCAGGTTGTCAGACAATAGTCGTTACGATTTTACCTTGTCAAGACAGGTGTTACGCGGAACCGGGCGCGTAGGGCCAGGAAAAGACCTGCACCAATCAGTGCCAACGCCACACCGAACGTGGCTTGCATCCCACTTCCCACATCGCCGGGAGTGGCCGTGGCGAGGTCACCTGAAACCTGCGAAAACACTGCGCCCAAGGCCGAAGCCCCGGCGATCAGGCCCAGATTGCGCGACAGATTAAGCAAGCCGGCGATCACGCCACGGCGGTCTGCCAGTACGTCGCTCATCACGGCGGTGTTGTTGGCGGCCTGAAACTGGGCGTAGCCGAGGGTGAGGATGATCAGCGGAGCGATATACCCGGCGACCCCAAGGTTCAGCGGCGCCAGGGAGAGCAGCAGGCAGCCCGCCAGCATCGCCAGCAGCCCGGCGATGGTCATCGGGCCGCAGCCGAAACGGTCGGTCAAACGTCCCGCAGGGATGCCCGTCAATGCCGAAACGCAGGGCCCGACTGCCATTGTCAGGCCCATCCAGGCAGGGTCGAGGCCTGCACCGTGGGTCAGGTAGAAGGGCCCGACCACCAAGGTCGCCATCATCACCGCCGATACCAGCGCGCTCATGGCCAGGCCAGCGCTTAGCGTTGAATCCCGTAAAGTCGACAAGAAACTGAACCCGGATTGCGCGGGCAGTAGCCCATGGCGGTCGACGCGCAGATAGCGCCGGGCGAGGGCAAATGTCAGCAAACCCAGCGGCACGGTGATGAAAAACAGCGCGCGCCAGCCAAACCCCGCGATCAACATCCCGCCAAGGCTTGGCCCCAGCGCGGTACCCATGGCCGACATCGTGCCCAGCAATCCCATGGCGCGGCCGGTGCGTTTCTTGGTCACGGTGCCGCCCACCAGCGCCATGGTCATCGCCATCATGATCGCCGCGCCCAGGCCTTGCAGGGCGCGGGCCGCAATCAACAGTCCGAGGGACGGAGCCATGCCGCACAGGGCCGAGGCAACGGTGAAAAGCAACAACCCGGCCAAGAGCAGGCGGCTGCGGCCCATCAGGTCGCCCAGGCGCCCGACGCTGACGATCACCGCAGTAATCGCCAGCAAGTAGGCGAGCACCACCCACTGCGCCGCCTGGAACGATGCATCAAACGCCTGCACCAGGCTCGGCAGGCCGACGTTGGCGATGCTGGTGCCCAAGGACGCCAGCAACATGGACAGTGACAGGGCGACGAGAGCGCCATGGGGTGCAGGTGATTTCATCAAGAGGCTCCAGGGTTTGACCGCTGTCAGAAATCTACGCCGTCACCTAACATGGCGGAAGGCGCAGCATTTGCACTTTATACGTGCGCCAAACGCCCTATGAGGTTTGCCGTGTCGACACCTGATTTCAATCTGCTGGTCACCCTGGATGTGTTGCTCGCCGAAGGCAGCGTCGCCCGTGCCGCTCAACGCTTGCGCCTGAGCCCGTCGGCGATGAGCCGGGCGCTGGCGCGACTGCGGGAAACCACCGGCGATCCGTTATTGGTCCGTGCCGGCCGCGGCCTGGTACCCACGCCGCGCGCTCTGGCGTTGCGCGAACAGGTCAGCCAGTTGGTGCAGGACGCCGAAGCGGTGTTGCGACCCGCTGCGACGCTGGATGTGAGCCAACTGGTACGCACCTTCACCTTGCGCACCAGCGACGGATTTGTTGAAAACTTCGGCCCGGCGCTGTTGACGCGGATCGCCCGGGAAGCGCCTGGCGTGCGGTTGCGCTTCGTGCACAAGCCGGACAAAGGCAGTACGCCGCTGCGCGATGGCAGTGTCGACCTGGAAACCGGCGTGGTCGACAGCAGCGCCAGCCCCGAGGTGCTGACCCAGGCGCTGTTCCGCGACCGGTTTATCGGCGTGGTGCGCAAGGGCCATCCGCTCAGCCAGGGCGAAGTCACGCCGCAGCGCTTCGCCGAAGGCCAGCACATCTACGTGTCCCGGCGCGGCCGTGATCAGGGCCAGATCCATCAAGCCCTTGAAGCGCTCGGGCTGACCCGGGACGTGGTGACCATCGTCGCCGGCTTCTCGACCGCCCTGGCCCTGGCCCGCAGCACCGACCTGATCGCCAGCGTGCCGGAGCGGCATACCGCCAACCTGCACAGCGACCTCTACCGCTTTGCGCTGCCGTTCGTGTTCCCGGACTTCACCGTATCGATGCTCTGGCACCCGCGCCTGGACGCCGACCTGGCCCATCGCTGGCTGCGCGGTTGCCTGCGGGAGGTATGTGCGCAATGAGCCGAGCCCGGACATCCAGCACCCATTGTGGGTCCACGGCGGCCCTTCAGCAGGTACAATCCGCCGGGCCTTAAAATGAAACACCAGGAATTCAAATGTTCAGCCTTACCCATTACGAAACCCCATGCCCCGAGCCGATCAACGCGCAGATCCTGCAGATGGTGGTCGACTACCTGACGGACATCAGCATGGTCGCCATCCCGCCAAGCAACCTGCTGTACAACGTCTATCAGTACGCCATCGGCTACGAGGTGCACCTGTACCTGGAAGCGCTGGGCGGGTCCAAGGGCATTGCGGTGGAATTGATCGTCGCGCTGGACGCGCAGGAGCAGGTGATCGGCTTCCTGCTGTACCTGCCGGTGAAGGACGATCCCGAGGCGTGCGGCGTGGCTTACATGGCGGTGCACGCCAGCCATCGGCGCAAAGGCGTGGCGCGGGCGATGATGCAGGACATGCTGGCCCGCTACCCCCATGCCGAACTGACCTGCGCAGTGGAGAAGGTCCCGGCGTTCGAGTTCATGGGCTTTCAACTGCGCGGTGTGCGCGGTACCCAGGTGTTGATGAACACCCGCGACTACAGCACTGACGGCTTGATGGGGTTGCTGGATGTGGCGTCGATCTACAGCTCGCTGGAGGTGCGGCAGATCCACACCTACCTCCTGCAAAAGCACGGCAAGCGGGCGATGGTCGATGCCGAAAAACAGCGTGATCGTCACTTCGACCAGATGACCCACAAGGCTCGGATGTTCGTGCACGCAAGGCTGGGCTAACGCGCTCCTCGACTCACCATCGACTTGATGCTCGCAAACAGCTCCTCTTGCGCCTCCAGCGGGCTGATCTCCCCGCTGGCCGCAGCATGGGACAAGGCGTCCGCCGCGCCCAGCATTGCGCGTAAACCGGGCTGGCCAATCACACCGTCCACGGCAAAGGGGGAGAGGGCATCGCGACACTTGCCAAGGAAAATTGCGTCGTACTCACGCTTGATGGTCTCCAGTTCCGGGCTGCCGGCCAGGGCCGCAATCACTCCCGGAATTTCCCGCCCTTGTAGCAACACACAATCGACGTAGCACGAGGCGATCACCCACGCGCGCTCGTCCAGGGTGGGTTCGCTGGCCTCGATTGCGGCGGCAAATACCTGGTTCTGACGGGCGTCGAAATCTTCATACAGCGCGGCCAACAGCCCCGCGCGATCGCCGAAATGATCATACACCACCGGCTTTGTAACGCCGGCCAACTCGGCCAGATGCCCGAGGGTCAGGGCATCGGTGCCTTCTTCTCGCACCAGTTGCCAGGCCACGTCGAGCAGCTGGCGCAACCGGTCATCCCGGGACAGGCGACGGCGAGGGGCAGGGGATTGATCGCTTGACATGCTTATATACCAAAAGTAACTTACCAGCGGTAACTTAGCTCAAGCCTACTCAATTTGCCTGCTCATCGCTACCCCGACGGAGTCACTGCCATGCACGCGCTGATCGTTGTTGCCCATCACGACCCACAATCCCTCACCCACAGCCTCGCCAAACAGGCTGCTGCCGGCATCACTGCCGCAGCGCACACCTTCGAGATCGCCGACCTCGCCGCTGAAGGTTTCGACCCGCGTTACAACGCCGCCGACCATAAAGTGCATCGCACCCGCGCCACGCCGCCGGCCGACGTACTGGCCGAACAGGCCCGACTCGACCGCGCCGACGCCTTGGTGCTGGTGTACCCGATCTTCTGGTGGTCGATGCCGGCCTTGCTCAAGGGCTGGATCGACCGGGTATTCGTCAACGGTTGGGCGATCGACTACAGCCTTGAGACGAAGGTGGTGAAAAAACTCGGCCACTTGCAGGTGCACTTACTGGGCGTTGGCGGGGCGGACGAAGGGGTGTTTGAACGCCACGGCTATGCCGACGCCATGCGCACGCAAATCGACCATGGGATCTTTGATTACTGCGGTGCGAAAGTGCTGACATCCGAGCTGCTGCTGGACTCGGAAAGCGGCGCTGCCGAACAGCATCTGGAGACGGCGACGAAGTTGGGGCGACAACTGTTCGTCACCCTGCAACCCTGCGAAACCGCCTAAACCAGGCTGCTCTGTATGAGCGCTGCCAGCTGTGCGACCGCAGCGCCTGGCGCTGGATGGCTGCAATGCAATTCATAGCCAAGGGACGGCACCGGCGGCAGACCGTCGAGTACACATAGGTGCGCAGGCAAACCGATACGGGTGCGCAAGGTCACACCCAACCCGGCATCGACCGCCGCCCAGATCCCACCCACGCTGGGGCTGGTCAAGGCAATGCGCCAGGCAATGCCGGCGCGGTCCAGGGCTTCGGTGGCGGCGCTGCGCAATACGCAGGGTGCCTCGAACATCACCAGCGGCAGCGGTGCGTCCTCGGCGCGCGGTAGTTGGGGTTTGTCCCGGGGCCCGATCCAGTGCATGGGGGTTTGCCCCAGGCGGGTGCGGCAGGACGATGTCTGACCGGTTTCCCAGGTCAGCGCCAGGTCCAGGCTCGCGCTGTCGATCAGGGTCAACAGCTCGACATTGCGGCCTATCCGCACTTCAAGGCTGATCATCGGATAAAGCCTGGCGAAGCGCCGCAGGATGTCACTGAGCACATGCTCGCCGAAATCCTCCTGCAAACCGAGGCGCAAAGTGCCTGCGGTTTGGGTTTCGTTAAGGCTGCTGAAGACAGTGTCATTGAGGTCCAGCAACCGCCTGGCGTGGCCGAGCAGCGCTTCACCCACCGGCGTCAGCACCAGCCCGCGCCCGGATTTGCTCAGCACCGGCGTGCCGACCTGTTCTTCGAGTTTCTTTAATTGCGCGCTGACGGCTGAAGTCGAACGGCCCAGGCGATCCGCCGCCTTGGCAAAGCTGTTCAGCTCGACGCCGGTGACGAAGGTGCGCAGTACATCAAGGTCGAAGGTGGGGCGGCGCATTGAATGGTCCATTAAAACGGGATGGTGGATGCTATTAAATTTGATATTCGGAATGATCCTGGCTTGCTAGTTTTTGCCCGTCAACTGAATTGTCGGAGCGAGCGTCCATGAGCAACAAATTTACCGAGCTGACCCGCGACGTGCTGTTCGCCGATATCTGGGAGCGCGAGGGCCTGTCGCCCAGGGAGCGCAGCCTGATCACCGTGGCGGCACTGGTGGCGATGTACCGTCTGGAGCAACTGCCGTTTCACTTGCAGCGGGCGGTTGGCAATGGCTTGAGCGTCGAGGAACTGGGTGAAGTCATCACTCACCTGGCGTTTTACTCCGGCTGGCCGACAGCGGCGTCGGCGCTGAACCTGTTGGCAGCCATCCGTCTTGCGGAGTAACCCCATGCCTTACGCTCGAATCTCCCTGCACCGCGGGAAATCCCCTGAATATCTGCAAGCGCTTTCACAGGGATTGCATGACGCCCTGGTTGAGAGCTTCAAGATTCCTGACGCGGATCGCTTCCACGTGATCCACCAGCACGAAATTGGCGAGATGATCATCGACCCCAACTATTTGGGCGGCCCGCGCAGCCACGACTATGTACTTATCGCGATCACGGGCGGTAAACCTCGTGATACCGAGACCAAACGGCGGTTTTACCAGGTGTTGGTGGAGCGGCTGGAGGCTGCGATTGGGCTGAGCCCTGAGGATGTGATGGTAGTGATTACGACGACGGCGGCGGATGAGTGGTCGTTTGCGGGGGGAAAAGGGAATTAGGGGTGTGGGCGCGCCGTCAAGCCGACCGAGTTTGCGCCCGTTTTAATCGTTATATTTTAACGTTCTCGCGGATATTCCAACCGTACTTGAGCGCTCCGCCATCCTTGCCACCATCGGCTTTTTGCGGCTGGTAACTGACCTCGACTTTGGCGAAGTTCAGGCCGACTTCTTCGGTCAGCACATCGCTGGTTGTCACAGCCCCGGTTTCGTAGGACGTCACCATGACTTCCTTGAGCGTAATGACCAGGTACTCCACGGCGCTGGCACCGCCCGCTTTACGAACCACCAGCCGGGCTTCGGGATAATGTTTGCCGGTGGAACACGCCATCATCAGGTTGGGCGTGGACTTGTCCAGAGTCTTGGTAATCGACAGGTTTCTTATATTGACCTTGCCAGCACCGCCACCCGTACCAGAATGCATCGATCCTGATTGTTTCATTCCCCAGCCCCAACTACTGATCTCGATTTCATCACGGTGTGCCTGGTCGTTGGACTCACCCTTGATATCGCCCAGCTTCAAAAACATATCAGTCGCCATTGTTGCTCCTTGTCGTCACTGTCGCCGGTAGTGGCGCGGGGCGTACTTTTCCAATTGGAATGATTGCCCACAAGACGCTGAGATGTGATCGGGAAGTGCCTGTCTGGAAAAGAGGAGTTTTCCGACAATTTTTTAAGCGGATCACTCTTACTCTCTGCGTTCTTGTGCAATCCAGGAGTAAAGGAATGACTTCCAGCGTCTTGAAAGATGGTTTTCCCGCGGCCCATCGCACCACCCGCGAACGGATCGAAGGCAGTATCGACCTCGGCCGATTGTTTGCCGCGATCGATGCCGATCCGGCGATTGCGGGGGCAGGAGTGGTGTACCTCGATGATCAACTGTGGCCGGTGACGTTGCGTGAGTTTCAGCCGATTTGCAGTGTGTTGCCCAAACGGGTGGTTTTGCGTGAAGCGCCGAGGTACATGGCGCGGCTGGATTTTATACGGGAGCTGCAGCAGGAGCCGAGAGAGTCGCAGGTGGTTTTTGAGGCGCTCGGCGCAGGGTTATCCTGTGGTGCTGCCGTATTGGGTTGGCTGGTTTTCTCGGGTGGCTCAGTTGCTACACCGTTTACGGCTGGCGTAAGTACTGCTGTGGCAGGTATGGCTTTCACAGCAGCCGTGGCAAGCTCTTTTCAATGCGGCGCGGGTCTGTACAGGACTCGTAATGAGATGAAAGACCCTGCGATCAACGATGATCTAAATGAAGCTGAGTGGTATCGCTACGTAATGCCGGTACTGGATGGCGTATCGCTTCTAGGAGCTGGCACGTCTGGTTTGACGACGCTGAAACTCATGCGGGCCAGGAAGGTATCAACTGGCAGGAATTGGTTGGAGTTGTCCAAGGACCTGAGTAGGCAACAGAGAAAAGCGTTGACCAGGGAGCTGTTGACGCTTCGAGCCCCTAATATGGGCAGCGCACTACGGAAACTTCAGCAACGCATGGGGACTCTGCCAAAAAGCTACACGGCTACACAATTCAATCAAGCGACGGTCACGCAAATAAAGGATGCGATTGGCGCGTCTATGAGTATTACCGGCAGCGGTTTGTCCGGGAATATTAGAACCGTCGCTATCGGCCTATACGAAGAGTTTGAATGATGGAATTGAGGCATTCACGTCAGGCCTTTCTGGCTCGGTATGGCCCGGTTTTTATTGGTGCTTTTTTTTGCGCGCTTCTTGCGCTTGTTATGGCGAGCGCGCTTTTGGGCAGCACCTATCTACATCGGATTTCTGGTTACCGCAATTACTCGGGTCTTGATATGGGCGTAATGTCAGTGATCTTGTCGGTGGGAAATGCTCTTGTTGTGCGAGGGCGAGCGTGGGGAGTCTGGATAATGGTTGGCTGTTGTGTGCTGAGCTTTTCTGCGGTGATGTTCACTATCAGCTACACACCAGATCTTTTTACTTTCTCGACAGGGCTTTTGTTCTCGCTTCTAGGCCTCTACCTCCTGAACACTAAACGCCACCGCCAAATGCGCGCAGAACTCGTTCTACTTCGTCACGAACGCGAGCGCTACAAAGCCGGCTTTCGGCCCCCGCGTACTCAGGAAATGGCCCAGGCTCGTCTCGAATACAAAACGGCCCGCAGGCTCAAGCGAGAAAATCGCCGCAAATGGAAGGCGGCCCTCAACCCTCGCGAAACAAGTCATGAGCATCCAGCAATCGATACGCAATCTCCGGCCGCTTCTCCATGCCCTTGCGAATCGCCGCCGGAATCGACTGCCGGGTCTTGCGACACAACCCCGGCAAGTCATCGATAACGATCTGAATCCCGCGCATCGTCTTCACTTCCGTATGGCCCGGCGCGATATGCACGCGAATGCCCAGTTGCTGATACATCAGCTGTTGCATGCGCTCAAGATCGGGCAGGCTTTGCAGGTTTTCGAGGCGTTCGAGCAGGCGTTTTTCTTCCTGGCGCGTCAGGTGCAGGATGCGTGCATCGGCGCCGAGAAGGTCGAGCAGTTGCTCACGATTGCAGTCGCAGACGCCGGGTGGGCAGGGTTGGCGAATCGTCATGCAGTCTCCCTCCCGTTACCGGCGCCGGCGGCTTACCAGGTCAGATGGACCCCAAGGCTTTCCAGCTCTTTCCAGTACTCAGGATAGGTCTTGCCGACGCAGTCCGGGTCCTGAATCCTGATCCCCGAGACCTTCAGGCCCGCCAAGGCAAAGCACATCGCGATGCGGTGGTCGGCGTGGGTGTCGATCAGCGCGTTGCACGTGGTGCCCGCCAGGGCCGGATCGCTGGCTACCAGCAAGTCATCACCTTCAATGGTCGCCAGGCCTGGGCGGATTTCATTCAGACCGTCATGCAGGGCCTGCACCCGGTCACATTCCTTGACCCGCAGGTTGGCCAGTTCCGTGAAACGTACCGGCGTGTTGTTGAACGCGGCCAGTACGGCGAGGGTTGGAATGGCATCCTGCATCTGCGAGCCAATGACCACCGGCTGCATCTGCGGGAACTGCGCGATCACTGCCTGGGCCTTGGCATCGGGCTGGGTGAAATCCTGCGGGGCGACACCGAGGTCGATGCGGCCGCCGGTCAACACTTCGGCAGCCCACAAGTAGGTGGCGGCGGAAGCGTCAGGTTCGATCAGGTAATCGTGGGCGGTGTAGCCGGTGGGGGCCACGCGCCAGGTGCTTTCATCGACGATGTCCACCTGGGCACCGAAGGCGCGCATGCAGTCCAGGGTCAGGTCGACATAGCCACGGGCGCCGATGTCCTTGCCGGTCAGCGCTACTTCAATCGGGGCTTCGCCGCACGCCGCCAGCATCAGCAGCGCCGACACATACTGGCTCGACAGGCCGCCGTCGATCTCGAAACGCTTGGCTTGCACGCGGCCAGTGCCATGGACGGTCACGGGTGGGCAACCGGTAGGGCTGTCGACCTGGATGCCATTCTGGCCGAGGGTCGCGAGCAGCGGGCCGATCGGACGCTTTTGCATGTAGGCGTCGCCATCCAGCACCACGGTGCCTTGCACGGTGGCCACGGCGGCGGTGAGAAAGCGCATCGCGGTGCCGGCGTTGCCGAGAAACAACGGCTGCGCCGGCAATTGCAGCTTGCCAATGCTGGTGACGACGAAGGTGGTGTCGTCCGGTTCATCGATCACCACGCCCATCTGCCGCAGGGCCACCGACATGTGGCGGGTGTCATCGCTTTTCAACGCGCCGCTCAGGCGGCTGGTGCCCTTGGCCAGGGCCGCCAACAGCAGGGCACGGTTGGTAATGGATTTGGAGCCGGGGGGCGCTACCTTGCCGTTCAGAGGAAAGTTGGGCGGTGTAACGGTCACGGTTTTCTGCGAACTCAAGGTACAAGGCTCCTGCTTCAAGGCGGGTGGCGTTTGGCGGACACGAATAATCGGCCAAACACGCTACCGTTGTCGAGCGGGGATCGTTCAGAGTCGCGGGTTATGGCGCCATGCGGCCATTCATGTCGCCATAGGTGAACGCCTTGAGCGCGTGCGTATCCAGTTGCCCGGTACGCAGGAAGCCTTCGGCGAGGCTGTGCATGGCGCCATACAGGAATTCGGCGATGCTCGAGCCGGCCGTGAGGCGGCGTACGCCCAAGGCTTGCAGCGTCTCGGGCGCGGGCAGGCCGGCCCAGGCCAGCACGTTGACTGGCAAGTTGGTCGCCTGGCAGAGCTGCTGGATTTCGTGCTCCAGGTGGATGCCGGCGGCAAACAGCCCGTTGGCGCCTGCGCCCTGGTACAACGCGGCGCGCTTGAGGAGTTCTTCAAGGCGCTGTGGCTCCGGGGCCAATCCTTTCAAATACACGTCGCTGCGGGCATTGATAAACAGCTTCACGCCACAGTTGTCCGCCACACGACGGGCAACCTCGATCTTGCGCGCCAGCAGTTCAGGGGTGCCGGCACCGTCCTCGATGTTAATCCCGACGGCACCGGCGTCGATCACCGCCTTGATCACCCGGCCCACGTGCTCCGGGTCGTCGGAATAACCGGCCTCGATGTCCACGCTCAGCGGCACGTCAATCACCCGGGCGATGGATTGCACGGTGCTGACCAGCAACGGCAGAGGCAGTTGATTGCCGTCCTTGTAGCCATGGGTCCAGGCGACTGCGGCGCTGCTGGTGGCGACGGCCTGGCTGCCCAGTTGCGCCACCAGGCGCGCACCGCCGGCATCGGCAACGTTGGGCAGGATCAGCAATTGGGCGTGGTGCAGGGCGTGGAAGGCGGTGGCGTGGGCGGTCATGGCGGGTCAGTCCTTTGAGTGGGCTTTGTTGTTGAAGGCGCCTGTCATATCAAGAATCGGCCCGGCATCGCAATCGATAACACACCACTGGTCGACATTTCCCACGTTGATGTCGATTGAGCGCCTGATGGATCGACTACAGGCACAACAACCCGTCGAATCAGGAGAGTGATCATGTCTTACGTAGATGGCTGTGTCATCGCGGTGCCCACCGCAAACCGCGAACAATTCATCCAGCATGCCAAGGCCGCCGCCGTGGTGTTCAAGGACCATGGCGCGCTGAATATCATCGAGTGCTGGGGCGATGATGTACCTCAGGGGCAGGTGACCTCGTTTCCCATGGCGGTCAAGCTCAAGGAGGATGAAACCGTGGTGTTTTCCTGGATCGTCTGGCCGTCGCGGCAGGTGCGTGACGCCGGGATGAGCAAGGTGATGGAAGACCCGCGCCTGAAGGCAGACGTCAATCCGATGCCGTTTGATGGGCAACGGATGATCTATGGCGGGTTTGAGATGATCCTCAACACCTGAGGCCAGGCGTTCATGGACGGCGGCTGTAGTCCGATCGCCTGTCGCAGGGTAGGACCGACGATAACTCTGGTGCAAGACCAGCGCGAAAACTCTGCAAAACAAGGACTTGACGCGATTTGTCTGACAGAAACGTCGGGTAGACAACCCGGCGAGGTGGGCTAAGTTCAAGGCGCTTCCCATGAGGGGAAGTCTTCAATCAAGGAGTGACTGAAATGAACAAACCCCAGACTCAACTCAGGCATGGTCGCGTCGTGACACCCGCCAGTCGTGGCTCGGTGGCGGTAGAGCGTGGCCTGCTGGAAAACTGGCAAGTCAACGAAATGGAAGGCGGCAAGAACTTCCCGGCCCTCAACGCCGGGCCGTTTCCGGCGCCTTACGAAACCGACGATCAAAGCGTCACGCCCCCCGCCGACGGGCACATCCTCAGCGGCGGCAAGACCGATGCCCGCGACTGTGTGAACTTCACCGACGAAGAAATGGCTAAAAACCTCAACACTCCGTTTAACTGGCCGTTGTTGAATGTTGAAGCCGGCCAGGTGTTCAAGGTGCAGTGGGATTACACCGCCGCGCACGTGACCCGTGGCTATCGCTGGTTGATCACCAAGAACGGTTGGGACCCCAAGCAGCGCATCAGCCGCGCGCAACTGGAGGCCAAGCCTTTCTTCGAGGACTTCTATACCCAGGTGCCGTATTACCAGCACTCGGCCGAACTGAAGGCCAAGGTTGAACATCAGGTGACGTTGCCCAAGGGCAAGAAGGGCCGGCATGTGCTGGTGTTGATGTGGATCGTGGCCAACACCGGCAATGCGTTCTATCAGGCGTTTGACGTCGATTTCAACTAGCGGCAACTGAACCCGGAGGCGAAACAAAAAAATGTGGCGAGGGAGCTTGCTCCCGCTGGGCTGCGGAGCAGCCCTAAAAATCGGGGGCGCTTCGCACCCCAGCGGGAGCAAGCTCCCTCGCCACAGGTGTTGCGTTCAGCGCTGGGCCAACCAGTAGTCGTGCAACGCACGGGCGGCCGGTTCGATAGCGGCTACCCGTTGCTGATGGGCATTTACATCCAGGTCTGCCGGCAGTTCAAAGTTGTCCTGCTCGGCGCACCAGGAAATCTTTTCCAGTTGCCCGGCCTGTTCGGCAGGCAGCTCTGGCCAGTTGCCGATAGCGGCGCCACGGATATAACCAAAGCACCATTCTTCCGCCAGGGTCAGTGGCTGGTCCTGATGCTCGGTTTCCTCGAAACGTGCCTTGAAACCCTGGGCGTCGGTCGCCAGTTGCGTGGCAATGGCGTTCATATGGCGCACGCACAGTTCAAGGAACTGGCCAGCTTCTTCCGGGCTTTCCCAATCCGGGTTCTGCCCACCAAAGATACCGGGGAACCATTCGGCAACCTCCACCTGCGCGGGGCTTGAAACCAGGGCGGTGAAGTAACCGTCGAGCTCGGCCAGGTTCAGCACCGAATGGTCGTCGCCGTACTTGAGCAGGGTGTCGTCGATGAACTCGAAATCGGCGGGGGCGAGGGGTTGGTCGTGCATGGGCATATCCTTTGTGCGTGGAACGCCGCTGATGGGGCGGCTTAAAGCGCGGAGGATGGCGCGTGTCGGGGTTTTAATCCAGCTTCTTCAACGCTTTTCCCACAGGACGCACAGCTTGCTCATGCACATCGAACCTGCCACCGCGAGAATGATCGGCACCAGGAAGTCATGGTCGATGCGGGTGAATTCCGCCACCAGCACGATTGCCGTCAACGGCATGCTCATGCTCGATGCCAGGAACGCCGCCGCACCGATGATCGCGAAAGCCCCCAGCGGCACGCCGGGCCACAGCAGGCTCCAGGCGCCGCCGAGGATGATGGCGAGCAGGGCGCCGTTGGCCAGCGCCGGGGTCAGCAAACCGCCTTCGGCACCGGCGCGCAGGCTGCTCGCAGTGATCAGTACCTTGACCACCAGCAGCACCGCGGCGAGGCCGATGGTCAGCTCATTGTCAAAGCCCAGTTGCGCCGGGCCCTTGCCGTTGCCGAGGATCTGCGGCAGGAAAATCGCCAGGCCCCCGATGATCGTGAAGTTGATCAACGACAGTACCGGCAACCGCCAGCCACGGGCGGCGTTGCTGCGGGCCGCGCCGGTCAGCCGGTTGAATCCGTAGGCGGCCAGGCCAAACACCGGCCCGCAGGCCAGCGCCCAGGCGATCAAGCCAGGGCTGAGCACAAAGTGCGGCACCACGTATTGCGCCTCTGCGCCCAAGCCAATCCAGGCCACCGACGCGCCGATGGCCGAGGTGGCTAACGCAATCACTGCCGCCGGCCAACTGAACACACCCACCAACACTTCGAGCACAAACACCGCGCCGCCCAACGGCACGTTGTACACCGCCGCCAGCCCGGCGCCCGCACCGCAGGCGACGATCAGTCGGTGCATGTCCGGCGCCAGTCGCGCCCGTTGTGACAACCAGGTGGCGGCCAGCGCGCCGACTTCCCGTGGCGCCACTTCACGGCCCAATGGCGAGCCGAGGGCCACAGTGATGATTTGCAGCACGGCGTGGGCGAGGGTGGTCTTGGGCGGCATGATCGGTGCCTGGGCGGAGACCGCTTGCTTGATGCTCACCAACGGGCGGCCATAGCGGTAGATCAACCACCAACCCACACCGGCCACCAGGCCACAGGTGATCAGCACCAGCACCCGGCGTTCGGGCGCGGCGGCGGTGACGCCGAGCAAAAAGGTTTCATGGCTGATCAGGCTGTCGAGGCTGTAGCCGTAGGCCAGATGCTGGATGCCGTGCAGCAGCAAGGCGAGGAGCATGCCGCCCAGGCCGGCGCCGATGCCGGTGAAGATGACGACAAGTGCGAGAATCAGCAGCGAACGGGTTTTTGAGGGCATGAAGGGTCCAGGGAGCCGGGTTTCCGAGCCCGATTCTATAGCGCAATGGTGACGCCATAGCCCCGAGATGTAATGCACATGCGCGAACTGGCCTTCCACAACATTGCATTACGTTCAGATTACTTTAACGGCCCGGCCAATTGCCTGAATCGGACCTGTCGGCTTGCCGGTTTTCGACCCGCCGGGATTTTCCAGGGTCAGTTCAAACAGCTGGTTCGGCGCCAGTGGCGGGAGTTTGTCCAGGGGCACAGATAACGTCTGCCCAGGCTTGACCAAGCCCAGCGACACCGGGCCTTGCCAGTCTTCGCCCTTGGTCCAGAACTGCAGCGTCTTGTCTGCCGGTACTTCCATGATGCCCAGGGGAATCAGCTGGATTTCCTGGGTATTGCTCGCCTGGATTACCCAGCCCGGGGCCTGGTTTTGCGGGGCTACCAGCACCACTACATAAGCGGTCGGGTTGATGGCGGCCGTACGGGTCAACAGCAGTGTCGCCAATACCAGGCTCGCCGCGATGCCGGCACCGGCCAGTCCGCGCCACAACGCCAGCCTGTTCCACCATGAGACCGGCGAGTCCCGGGTGGCTGAATGCCCCAGGCTGCGCTCGATGCGTCGCCATAAATACACCGAAGGCGTTGCCGGGGCTGCCTGTCCAGTCAGTGGCAGCAGGCGCTGTTCCCAGGCGTCCACTGCCGCACGCAAGTCGGCATCGGTGGCCAGGCGCTGTTCCACCTCGGTGCGTTGCTCGGTGGGCAAGGTGCCCAGCACATATTCGCTGGCCAGTTCGTCGATGCTGTTCATGCCATGCACTCACGCAATGCCGCGAGGCTGCGTTTGATCCACGCTTTCACGGTACCCAGCGGGGTGCCGAGTTTGTGCGCGATTTCGCTGTGGGAATAACCGTCTACATACGCATGCAGGATGCAGTTGCGGCGGGCCGGGTCGAGTTGTTCGAGGCAGCTGTAGATCCGCGCCGAGTGCGCCTGATAGTCGAAGGTGTCAGCGCGCTCTGCGCTTTCATGCTCTTCGCTGAGGGGCACTTCGCGTCCATTGCTGCGCACGGCATTTAGCGCCAGGTGCCGGGTCACGCTGTATACCCAGCCGCGGGCCGAGCCTCTGTGCGGGTCAAAACTGGCCGCGCCGTTCCAGACCTTGATGAAGGCGTCATGCACGATATCTTCGGCCACCGCCTTGTCACGCACGATGCGCAACGCGACCCCCAGCAGCCGGCTGCTTTCCTGTTGATACAGCCGGCGCAAGGCCGGTTGTTCGCCACGGGCGCAGGCCAGCAGGCAGGCTTGATAGTCAAAATCGGCTTCAGGCAAAGACAGGTTTCCAGGTGGAGGCCCCGGCGGTGAGCCCGGGGCGCTTTCGCAGCAGCGTAGACGAATCTGGTCAGTTGGCCGCCCAGAAGATGTAATCGGCCTGGTACTTGACCACTTCCTGCTTGCCCTTGTTGGCCGCCGTGCATTCCGTGCCTGGCGCAACGCCGCCCTTGAGGGCCACCCGCTGGATATACGCGACGCCACTCATCGCGCCCTTGCCTTCGGCGGGGTTGGCCTTGACCAGTTGATAAGGCAGGTTGCCAGGGCTGGACGGCGCCACGGCCAACTGGGTGCCGGTGACTTTCGAACCGTCCTTGGCCTGCCAGGTGGCCGGCGGGCCGAAGTAGCTACCGACCTGCTGGCCGCTGCGGTCATTGAGCACCGCCTTGGGACCGACGAAAAACCATTCGGTCTGGCCGGCAGCATTGGCCTTGTCCCGGCATTCGTAGGTGATTTCGCCGACTCCGGTGGTTTCCATGGTCACCTTGTGGCCGTCCGGCACCTTGATGCTGTCGGGTAAACCGGTCTGGGCAAAGGCAGTCGGTGCAGCGGCGAACAGGCAGGTCACGCAGAACAGGGCTTTGGCGTTCATCGGTGTCTCTCCATAAGGGCAGCAAGGCGCTGCTACCTGTACTACCCACGGCACGCGCAAACGGATGCAGCGATTAGAAAATAAATCTTCAAGGGCGCACACTGTGGCCCCCGCACTACCAGAGGAGAGATTGACGATGACCGGTGTTCACAAGTCTGCTCAACAGGGTTTCTCTACTCAGGCCGTCACGTACGCCCAAGGCCGGCCGGACTATCCACGGCAACTCACGGGTTGGCTCACCGACGCCCTGCAGATCAATCCCCACTCCACGGTCATCGACCTGGGCGCCGGCACCGGCAAGTTCACCCGCTTGCTCAGCACCGTGGCGCCGACGTTGATCGCAGTGGAGCCGGTGGAGGCAATGGGCGCGCAGTTGCACAAACTGCTGCCCCAGGTGCGCCTGCTGTCGGGCACCGCTGAAGCCATCCCCCTGGAGGCGGCCACCGCTGATGCCCTGGTGTGTGCCCAGTCGTTCCATTGGTTTTCCACGGAAGCGGCCCTGGCGGAAATTCACCGGGTGCTCAAGCCGGACGGTCGCCTTGGGTTGATCTGGAATGTGCGGGATGAGTCGGTGGACTGGGTCGCGGCGATCACCGAAATCATCACGCCCTACGAGGGCGACACACCGCGCTTTTATACCGGACGTTGGCGCAAGGCCTTTACCGGCGAGTATTTTTCCGCCCCCGAAATGACCTGCTTCCCCTACAGCCATGTCGGCAGCCCCCAGGAAGTGATCATGGACCGCTTCCTCTCCGTGAGCTTTATCGCCGCATTGCCACCGGCAGAAAAGGCGCAGGTGACTGAGCAGTTGCAGTCGCTGATCAACACGCATCCGGCCTTGCGCGGCCGTGAGACGGTTGCGTTTCCGTACCAGACCCAGGCTTATCGCAGCCAGCGCCTGACCGGAAAGGCATAAAGTCAGATCGTTTTGATATAAGTAGTTATAAGAAAAATCGCTATGCTGCGGCCAGAATTTTATAAGGCCGCAGGTAGTGGTAATGGATGTAGGTAATTTTGGTTTCTCGATTGCTGGCCTGATTGTTGGATTTATCGTGGGAATGACCGGTGTAGGCGGGGGCTCGTTGATGACGCCGATCCTGCTCTGGTTCGGCATCAACCCGGCCACCGCCGTGGGCACCGACCTATTGTACGCCGCCATCACCAAGTCCGGCGGGGTGCTGGTTCACAGCAAGAATCGCAACATCGACTGGACCATCACCGGCTGGCTGACCCTGGGCAGCGTGCCCGCCGTGTTGCTGACCTTGTGGTTTCTCAAGAGCCTGGACACCGACCCCGCCGCCTTGAACGCGGTGATCAAGCAGTCCCTGGGCGTGGTCTTGCTGCTGACGGCCACGGCGATCCTGTTCAAGAACAAGCTGTTGGCCTTTGCCCAGCGGCATGCCGGCGACGACTACAAGATGGCGCCGCGCAACCTCAATGCGCTGACCATCATCACCGGCGCTGTCCTCGGTACCATGGTGGCCCTGACCTCCATCGGCGCCGGTGCCCTGGGCACGGTGGCGCTGTTTATCCTGTACCCGTTCCTGGCCACCAAGCGCCTGGTGGGTACCGAAATCGCCCACGCCGTGCCGCTGACCCTGGTCGCCGGCCTCGGCCACGCCAGCATGGGCAACATGGACTGGACCCTGCTGGGCTTCCTGTTGCTGGGCTCGCTGCCGGGGATTTATGTCGGCAGCCACATGGCCGGCAAGGTCCCGGACGGGATATTGCGTCCTTGCCTGGCGTTCATGCTGGTGATGATCGGCTTCAAGCTGGCGTTTTAACGCGCCGGCCCATTGCCGATCTGCCACACAAACGGCGGCTCGGTGCGGTTGATCACCCAGTCGCCGACAATCCGCGCCTTGTAGATCACCGGGTTGTGGGACGACACGGTGCGGGCGTTGCGCCAGTGCCGGTCGAGAGCTTTGCCCTGGCGCACATCCGAAGCCCCCAGTGCGTTGAACAGTTCAGTGGTGGCGCGCTGGATCAGTTCCGAGACTACCACCTGCGCCGTGGCTGATTCGATTTCGGCGGCCACATTGGCTTCGTGCTCCACGGCATCGTCCCCACCGAACCGCGCCACATAAGCCCGCTGCGCTGGAACTGCGGCTTTCAATGCGCTGGCTTCGGCGGCGTATACCAGTGCTGCAACTTCACCCACCACCTGCTGAATCTGCGAGTCCTGGCTCACATGGGCGGCATTGCCATGGCTGTAGATCCGTTTGCGGCTGCGCACCTGATGCGCCACATCCTTGAGGGCCGCGCGGCCGATGCCGGCGAGGGTGGCGAGCAGCACCAACTGATAGAACGCAGTCTGATATTTGAAGCGCGTGGCAAAGTCGATGACGTTTTCCGCCTCCACCACCGCATCGGTAAAACGCGAGGTGCCGCTGCCGGTGGTACGTTGGCCAAAGCCGTCCCAGTCATCGCTTTGCGCCACGCCGGGCTGGCGGGTGCGGGTGGCGGCAATCACATCGCCGCCGGTGTCGCTGCGTTGGGCGTAGACGTCGATCCAGTCGGAAAACAGGCTGCCGGTGCTGTAGAACTTTTCACCGTTGAGTTTCCATTTGTCGCCGTCGGGGCTGACTTTAGTGACGACATCGCCGATGGCCACGCTGCCGATTTCGGTCCAGGCGCAGCCCACGATGTCACCGTCGACAAAGCGTTTGAACCAGAGGTCTCGCGCCGCGCCGGGGGCGGCATTCAGGCGGTCTTCGGCAAACGCGAAGTGCCCGCGCAGGGCCTGGGGCACGTTGGAGTCGGCTTCGGCCAGTTCGATCAGCAGTTCGAATAGCTGAGGCAGGGAGGCGCCGCCACCGCCGTATTCCACCGGGACGCGCACGGCGCCAAAGCCGGCTTGCTTGAGCCATTGGATCGGCTCGTAGGGCAGGGCGCGGGTTTGTTCGCGCTCTAGGGCACCCTCGGCGATGCGCTGGAAAATCGGCCGGAAGCGTTCGGCCAGGGCGTGATAATCGACGCCGGTGGACAGTGGATTGATCACGTGATGTTCGGTCATGGGGACGGTTCCTGGGCAGTGAGATAGGTGAGCTATTGCACGGTCCATGCCGGGCGCGAAGGCACGTATTTACGGGACGGGTGCCGATTCAACTGTTGTTCCTGCAACAGCAAAACGACAAACCGCTGCAATCCATGACAGCTCGGAACAGGCTGCTTTTCGCCTGTTTCCGCGCTCGAAGGCCGGTAGTGCGGGCCTCTCACGCCCACTGGCACAGTTGCTGCTCCACACCTCGTACATGCCAATCCGCGAGGTACAGTCCAATGAGTCAGCAAGCCGTCAAATTTGCCTACTGGGTGCCCAACGTCAGCGGGGGGCTGGTGGTCAGCAAGATCGAACAGCGCACCCACTGGGGCATCGACTACAACCGCAAGCTGGCGCAGTTGGCTGAAGAAGCCGGCTTTGAATACGCCCTGACACAGATTCGTTTCACCGCCGGTTATGGCGCCGAATACCAGCATGAGTCGGTCGCGTTCAGCCATGCGTTGCTGGCGGCCACCACCAAGCTCAAGGTGATCGCGGCAATCCTGCCGGGCCCCTGGCAACCTGCGCTGGCGGCCAAGCAACTGGCAACCATCGACCAACTCACTAACGGCCGCGTTGCCGTCAATATCGTCAGCGGCTGGTTCAAGGGCGAGTTCCAGGCCATCGGCGAACACTGGCTGGAGCATGACGAGCGTTATCGCCGTTCCGAGGAATTCATCCGCGCCCTGAAAGGCATCTGGACCCAGGACAACTTCACCTTCCGGGGTGATTTCTACCGCTTCGACAACTACAGCCTCAAGCCCAAGCCACTGGGCGAGCCCCACCCGGAAATCTTCCAGGGTGGCAGTTCGCGGGCCGCGCGGGACATGGCGGCACGGGTGTCGGACTGGTACTTCACCAACGGCAATACCCCGGAAGGCATCAAGGCCCAGGTCGATGACATTCGCGCCAAGGCGGCGGCCAATAACCATTCGGTGAAAGTCGGTGTGAATGCGTTTGTGATCGCTCGCGACACCGAGGAAGAAGCCCGCGCCGTGCTCGCGCAAATCATCGAGCAGGCCGACCCGGAAGCCGTCAACGCGTTTGGCGATGCGGCGAAACAGGCGGGCAAGGCGTCACCGGAAGGTGAGGGCAACTGGGCCAAGTCGACCTTCGAGGATCTGGTGCAATACAACGACGGCTTCAAGACCAACCTGATCGGCACCCCGCAGCAGATTGCCGAGCGCATCGTCGCCTTGAAGGCGGTCGGCGTGGACCTGGTACTGGCCGGCTTCCTGCACTTTCAGGAAGAAGTGGAATACTTCGGCAAGCGTGTATTACCGCTGGTGCGCGAACTGGAAGCCAAGGCCGGGATCAAGCAAGTCGCCTGAACACCACCACCGCTGCCCGCAATTTGTTATTGCCGAACCGGCACATTCGCTCGAACTCCCCATGGCTGACCGGCAGGTGCTGGCAGTCCATGGGCTGGCGATGCTGGCTGTGGTCCACGTCCGGGTCGTGCAGGTACACGAAGTCTTCGTCGCAGTCGGTGACGATTACCCAGTGGGGTGACTTGGAGCGGGTCAGCCGGTAGCTGCTGATCAACACCAGCGGCTGGCCGCCTTCGCGCAGCACCTGGGGTAAATCCAGCGGGCCGCCGAGCACTTGCTCAACGTCGCTCAAGGCCAACTCTTCCTCGAAGGCGTCATGCACCAAACGCATGACGTCTTTTTTATGCTGATCACGCACCCCGTCGAGAAACAACGGCCCGCTGACATTGACCTGCATGCGCACCCGAAAGCCCCGGCGCCAGGCGGCCAGCGCCAAACCCTGGGGGCTGCAGCCGCCATGGCCGGCGGTCATGAACACGGTGGTTGCCTCGCGCCAGATCTGCAGTTCTTCCCGGCGCTGGGCCACCCGCGCAGGTTCCAGGGCACCCATGGCCATCAGCAGGCTGGCGGCGCCGCAGGTGAAGTCGGTGGTTTGCTGGTAGTAGGGCACGCTCAAGGCGCGCGCGTCCTGGTGCTGGAGGATGCGTTTCTCCAGGCGCAGGGCCGGGGCGTGGTCTTCGTAGTAGTCGTTGACCAGGGCAAAGCGCCGGTAGCCGTTGCGCTCATACAGGGCGATGGCGCCGGGGTTGTCGGTACGCACTTCCAGGCGCAGGTAGGCGCAGTCATGCTCCACCGCACAGGCTTCGATGCGCGTCAGCAGTTGTTTGCCCAGGCCCAGGCCCCGGGAAGACTCGGCGATGGCGATGGAGTACAGGCGCGCCAGCGAGGTGCCACGGTGGAACAACACCAGGGCGTAGCCCAGCAATTCGCCGTGTTTTTCTGCCACCAGCAGTTGCCCGTGGGCGCGACTGACCATCCACTGGAAGCTACGGGTGGAGAGCCGGTCCGTGGTGAAACAGTGCTGTTCCAATGCCACCAATGCAGGCACGTCATCGGGTGTTGCAACGCGAAAGGAAAGAGCCATATGACCGCCGTAAAAGTTGCGTAACGAAACGGGACTTCTCTAAAAGATCGTGCTTAATAGAAAAGGTCTAGTTCTCTAAAGCGGATCAATCAATATGTCAGCGGTACAAGGTCATTGGCGTGAAGTATCCGAGCAAACAGTGGCGGCGACAATAACTTCCAACGGTTATTTTTCCAGCCCTCCCAAGAGTGCAAGTCAAGTCGTGATCATTGTCGAGCGCAAGGAAGACTGGGCCTCGTACTTCCCCAGCGAAGACATCGTCACCGCCCAGGAATACCTTGAGCAAACCCGGGAAAACGAGACGGGCAAGCGCGTGCAGGTGATCAACCTGTGCCGCAGCTACAAGTACCTGGGGCACGGCTATTACTGCTCGCTGCTGGCCGAGGCGCGGGGGCACAAGGTGATTCCGTCGGTGCGCACCATCAGCGAACTGACGAAAAAGTCCCTGTACGGCCTGGCCCTGGATGACCTGGATAAAACCCTCGATAAAGCCTTGAGTCATCATCTCTACAGCAACACCGAAGGCTTTACCCTGACACTTTACTTTGGCCGGACCAATATTGAACCCTTGCAGGATCTGGCCCGCCAATTGTTTGAAGCGTTTCCCTGCCCGATCCTGTTAGTTGAGTTTCGCAAGAATAACGGCTGGCACATCGAAGGCATCAAGTCTGGCGTATTGCACAAATTGCGTGATGACCAGGAAGACCAATTCGCGAATGCCCTGGACAACTTCAGCCGCAAGATCTGGCGTCAACCGCGCTCCCGCCGTCTGGCCCGCTATGACCTGGCGATCCTGCACGACCCGCAGGAACAACTGCCGCCGTCCAACGCCCGCGCCCTGGAAAATTTCGTCCGGGTCGGCAAGGGGCTCGGCATCGACGTGGAACTGATCGAACGCAAGGACTACGCCCGCCTGGCCGAATACGACGCCCTGCTGATCCGCGAGACCACCAGTGTCGACAACCACACCTATCGCTTCGCGAAAAAGGCCGAAAGCGAAGGGCTGGTGGTGATGGACGACCCGGCCTCGATCCTGCGCTGTACCAACAAGGTCTACCTCACGGACCTGCTGAAAAGCCATCAACTGGGCATGCCCGCCACCGAAATTCTCTACAAGGAGCGACCCGAAGATTTCGAAAGGGTGGGTGAGCGCCTCGGCTTCCCGCTGGTGCTGAAGATCCCCGACGGGTGTTTCTCCCGCGGCGTGATCAAGGTCGAAAGCCAGCAAGCGCTGCTGACCGCCACCGCCGAACTGTTCGAGCATTCCGTGTTGCTGCTGGCCCAGGAATTTTTCTACACCGAGTACGACTGGCGCATCGGCGTCCTCAACCGCAAACCGATCTTTGCCTGCCAGTACTTCATGTCCAAGGGGCATTGGCAGATCTACAACCACAAGGCCATCGGCCAGGACATCAACGGCGAGTGCCGCACCCTGGCGGTTCACGAAGCCCCCAAGGCGGTGGTGGAACTGGCGGTAAAAACCGCCAACCTGATCGGCGACGGCCTGTACGGCGTCGACCTCAAGCAGTCCGGCGACAAGGTGGTGGTGATCGAGGTCAACGACAACCCCAACATGGACGCCGGCATCGAAGATGCCTACCTGCAAGACGACTTGTATTCCCTGGTACTGGAAGAGTTCGTGCGACGCCTGGAGTTGAAGCGTCAAGGCCAGGTGTGGTGACGCGCGATGATCCAGCGCTTTGAATTAACCGATGGCAAGTTGTACAACAGCCTGGGGGACGGCGGGGATGTCTTGCTGTTCAGCAATCCTGACCCCCACGAGCGCAAGTACCTGCGCGACTGCTACAAGCTCGATGAACATGCCCTGGCCTCGGCGCTGGACCCGGACGAAGTGTCGCGCATCGAGTTCCACCCCGATAACCTGTTCCTGATCTGGAAGCGCCCGGAGAACTATTCGGGCGGCGGCAACCTGGTGTTTGAAGTGGCGTCCTGCGGCCTGCTGTTTTCCGGGGAACAACTCCTGGTGATCGCCACCGACGACAGCCAGCTCTCCGGGCTGGGTGCGCGCCGGCCATTGCGCACGCCGCTGGATGTGTTGCTGGACTTGTTGCTCAACAACATCCATCACTACCTGGGCCACCTCAAGGTGATCAAGATGGTCGCCCGGGAACTGCAGCAGCAGTTCAATGCATCGATGAGCAATCGCCACCTGATGCAGATGTTCAACCTCAGCGAAAGCCTGATCTATTACATCAACGCCCTGCACAGCAACGGCGCGGTGCTGACGCGCCTGCGCAACCATGGGGAAAAGGAACATTTCAGCGCTGAAACACTGGGCCTGATCGATGACCTGATTATCGAGAACAACCAGTGCTACAAGCAGGCGGAGATTTACTCCAACGTGTTCTCCGGGCTGATCGACGCCCGGGGCAACCTGATGAACAACAGCATGAACAACCTGCTGCGCAAGCTGACGCTGATCAACGTGGTGTTCCTGCCGTTGAACCTGATCGCCAGCGTGGGCGGGATGTCGGAGTTCAGCATGATGACGGCGGGCACGCCGTGGTGGATTTCGTACCCATTGTTCATGGCCGCGATGGGACTCGGGGCGGGGTTGATGGTGCTGGGGTTGAAGCGGATTGCGGGGAGTGGCGACAAGGCAGTATGACTAAAATCCTGAATATCACTGAGGTCTAAATGTGGGAGCGGGCTTGCTCGCGAAAGCGGTGGATCAGTCACTGTAGATGGCGACTGTCACACCGCTTTCGCGAGCAAGCCCGCTCCCACAGGGGATGTGCGCCATTCAGACGTCCGGCTGCAACGTCAGCACCTCAAACCCATCCCGCGTCACCGCCACCGTATGTTCCCACTGCGCCGACAAGCTGTTGTCCCGCGTCACCACCGTCCAGCCATCCTTCAAGCTGCGCACCTTGGCGCTGCCCTGGTTGAGCATCGGCTCAATGGTAAACACCATGCCTTCACGCAGTTCGAGCCCGGTACCGGGGCGGCCGAAGTGCAGGATCTGCGGGTCTTCGTGCATCTCGCGGCCAATGCCATGCCCGCAATATTCACGCACCACGCTGTAGCCGTTGCTCTGGGCATGGTTCTGGATGGCGTAGCCGATATCCCCCAGGCGTGCGCCGGGCTTGACCTGGCGGATGCCGGCCCACATCGCTTCAAAGGTCATTTCCACCAGGCGCCGGGCCTTGGGCGAGACATTGCCGATCATGTACATCTTGCTGGAGTCGGCGATATAGCCGCCTTTCTCCAGGGTGATGTCGATGTTGACGATGTCGCCGTCCTTGAGCACGGCCTTGGCGCTGGGCATGCCATGGCACACCACCTCGTTGATCGAGGTATTGATGCAGAAGGGGTAGTCGTACTGGCCCAGGCTCGCCGGTCGTGATTGCAGGTCATTGCGGATGAAGGCTTCCACCGCGCTGTCGATCTCCAGGGTCGACTGGCCGGCGGCGACAAAACCGTCGAGCATGGTAAACACCTGGGCCAACAGGCGGCCGGATTCGCGCATCACGGCAAGTTGTTCGGTGGTCTTGATCATTCGCTGCGCCCCCGGATCAGGTCGGGCTTGTCCAGCAACAGTTTGTTGATCAGGTCGTTATAGGCCAGGTGTGGATTGAGTTCGGCGAGCAGGCCGATCTTGATCCAGAACTCGGCCTGGGCGTTGATGGAACGGTCCATGGTGGCGCTGGCCAGACGGAGTTGTTCGTGCAATTGGTCGGTGATCTTGACGATGCCCATGAGCTTCACTGTGCAGAGTTGATATACAAAGCGTATACGTTTCGTATGCTCTACGTAAAGCCTGGCGTTTCGCCATTGACTTGCCCGGTGGCGCCGGTTAATTTTGATTCATGACATTTCAAACCTTTCGTTGCCAGCCAAGCATTATTACCGCCATTCCTCATTTGGCGGGATAGCGCTCGGCTGTACCCAAACCCGCCCTAGAGGCGGGTTTTGTTTTTCCGTCTCCAGGGCCCTGCAAACACCCAGGAGACATCCATGAGTACCCGCCCCGCGAGCCAGCCCCAGGATTCGGGATTGCTTGAGCACTACGTGAAGAAGATCCTGGCCGCCCCGGTCTACGACCTGGCGGTGCGTACGCCGTTGCAGGTGGCGCCGGCGCTGTCGGCATTGCTGGGCAATCAGATCCTGCTCAAGCGCGAAGACCTGCAACCGACCTTTTCCTTCAAGATTCGAGGCGCCTACAACAAACTGATGCAGCTCAGTGCCGAGCAAAAGGCGCGAGGCGTGATCACTGCTTCTGCGGGTAATCATGCCCAGGGCGTGGCATTGGCGGCGCGGGAGTTGGGGATCAAGGCGACGATTGTCATGCCGTGCACCACCCCGGAGTTGAAAGTGTTGGGCGTGCGCTCCCGAGGCGGCGAGGCGGTGTTGCATGGGGCCAGCTTTCCGTTCGCCTTGGCCCATGCGTTGCAATTGGCCGAGGCCACCGGCAGTACGTTTGTTTCGCCGTTCGACGACCCGGACGTGATTGCCGGGCAGGGCACAGTGGGGATGGAAGTGCTGCGTCAGCAGCAGGGCCCGCTGGACGCGATCTTCGTCCCGGTGGGCGGCGGCGGGTTGATCGCCGGTATCGCGGCCTACGTGAAATACCTGCGGCCCGAAGTGCGCATCATCGGCGTCGAGCCCGAAGGCTCCAGTTGCCTGCTGGCAGCCTTGCGCGCTGGGAGCCGGGTGGTGTTGCCGAGTGTCGACAGCTTTGCCGATGGCACGGCCGTGGCCCAGATCGGCGCCTATGGTTTTGAAATCTGCCGGCACCATGTGGATGAAGTGATCACCGTCAGCAATGACGAACTGTGCAGTGCCATCAAGCTGATCTACGACGATACGCGCTCGATCACTGAGCCTTCAGGTGCCCTGGCTGTCGCCGGTATCCGCAAGTATGTCGGGAAGACTGGCCTCCAGGGGCAAACATGGGTGGCGATCAACTCCGGGGCCAATATCAACTTCGATAGTTTGCGGCATGTTGCTGAACGAGTGGCTGCTCAGACAGGTTAAACGTTTAACCTAAAGACTGTTTAATTTAGTTACATTCATCCGTTTGGATAGTGGTTATGAAGGCGTCAAAAAGTTTGTTGCGGGCACTTATAGCGAGCGGTCTTTCAATTTGCATGATGCCAAGGGAGGCTCATTGCAAGACGCATGAATCGACGGCACGTAATTTTGTCCGAAAGCCCCGATTTGTCTGGGGCGCAGGGCAGTGCGTATGGCGGCACGTTTAATGCTTTATAAGATCCTGTTACAACTCTGAATGAGCTACAAGCACGACGGTTCATACCTCAAACGGGAGGGTTGATGGCGGTCTGCCACGTAACTTATATAAGTAATGTCGTCGCTTATGAGGAAAGGATCCAACGCATTTCGAGCGAGCCTAGTACGCTGGGTAAGCAAAGCCGTCTGCCAGGGCTGGTCAGGCGCAAACGGCGAGCGTGTCACCGCGTTCGCCAGCCGTACGAATAAAGAATATTGATAACAATCGATTGGCAATCTCATAAAAGGAGAGGTCGGCCATGCTTTCGGATCTGGAATTACGCGGCATTATTGAAGGAAGTTTTCTGCCTAAGCGCTGTGAAGTCACCAAGGCGCCAGACGCCTCGCTGACGGTGAAGGTTTATCACGAGATCGACCATGACCGGGTCGACTTGGTGGTCACCGGCATTTGCGCGAACAAGCTCGACAGCAGTCGGGCGATCTGCAATTTGATTACCGAGTTGCGTGAAGACCTCAAGCACACCCACACCCATGCCCCGGCCCTCAAACGAGCCGGTGCGCGTCCTTTCTATTAAACGGACGTCTATTAAACGGACGGTTGAGCTTCAATCAGTGAAGACTTGCGGGCCTGGAGAAACGCCAGGCCCAACGCCGTTTCCGTGATCACCGCCAGCAAAATCCCCGGGCCCGCATGGCCGCTGATCCATTCGCTGATCCCCAACATCGCCAGCACAAAACAGCCGATCGCAAAGCCGGAGGTCATGGCATGCCGTGTCGCATCAGGTGGGGAATGGCGGGCGCGGTAAAACATGATGCCAATGGCCAGGAACAGCGCGGCGTTGCGTCGGGCGACCAGGCCGGTGGCACTGGAGTATTCAACACTCCACACCCACAGGAGCAGGTCCGGGCGCAAACCCCAGATCAGCGCGAGGGCAAAGCACAGCAGGGCAGTGAAGGTAGCGAGGGGACGGAAGTGCACTTGCATGGCGAATCCTTTCAGCCGTAACGAGCGCTCAAGGATACCCCTGTAGGAGCGAGCTTGCTCGCGAAGAACGCAAGGCCCGCGTACATTCAGGATGCCCGCGTTTCGCTGGAGTCTTTCGCGAGCAAGCTCGCTCCTACAAAAAAGCCGATCGGTTCAATTCTGGAAATCACAGGCTTCCGACAGTTTGCGATAGCCCACGTCCTGGACTTTCCCTTGACTGTCCACGAACTTGATATCGGCCTTGATCACCTTGCATTCATTGGTATCGGTTTCATGCATGGCAAGCACCTTCTGCACATCCATCTTCTCGCCGTAGTGATAAGGCGTGACGACGGGTGCGGTGTCAGCCTGCGCCATCCCCGTTACAGCCGTCAGGGCCAGTGCAGCACCGAGCATTAACGTACGCAGTTTCATGGTGTTTCTCCGCAAGTCGTTCGCAGGCTCAACAACGTGATGAGCCGCGGCCGCCCTGGGCAACGGTTGGAGCCGTGCGAGTGCGGTCGAATCAACTGTCTTCCCGGGGGATTAACCATCGATTAAGTGAGGCTTTACTGACAAAAGCTTCATCTTCATGGGGGCGTGGGCTGCGTGAGGGAAGCATCTATTACGCCTTTTTTTATCACCTCACAACCTGTCAACTCTGACAGTTGTCTGTCCTGGGAACTGTGCCATAACTAGGTTGCCCCGGCGCTTGAAACGTCTCACCCGCCGGCCATCAAACTGGCCTCCAAGGAAAGAATAGCCATGAACAATTTGATCAACCGCACGCTGGTTCTCGCGATGGCGGGTGCAACTGCCTATACAGGCGCTGTCAGCGCAGCAACATTCGTCGGTGAAGGCACGGCTGCCGGGAAGCAATGTGTTTCCTTGGCGGTCAACAACTCGGGCGTTGTGGTGGGTACCTGTACCCCGGGCACTACTTCGGGGCCATCCGTGGCGTGGGTCGCGTCCACGGCAGGCACTGAAGTTCCGCTACCGCCATTGGTGAGTGGCCAAGGCTGCACCGCCGTGGCTATAGACAATAACGGACAAATAGCGGGCTCATGCAAAATGGCAGACAATCGAGCCACCGCCGTCATCTGGAACAGCGCTACGCCGGGCGCTGCGCCGGTGGCGTTGCAAGCCGTCTCGGTATTGGGCACTGGATTACTGCCTGAGGCGCGCACTGTCATTAGTGCCTTCAACCAGAGCGATGTATTGGCCGGGGCGAGCTTAAGCGGTACCGGTGACGCAACGGCAGTGTTGTGGTTTTCCGGGAGTACAGCCCCGCTTCAAGTGTCCGCCCTGCACGACAACTGCTTTCCCGCCGACATCAACAACACGCCTATAAACGGTGTGCCCACCGTTGCGCTCGACTGCCCGAATCCTGCGTCTGGCAACACCGTCGCCAAAGTCGTGCAGAAAACCGGGCTACTGGGCACCCTGGTCACGACGCCCTTGACCACACCTGCCGGTAGCACGGGCTGCAGCGTAAGCAGCGTAAACAATGCAGTGCAGTTGCTGGGCACTTGCCACTTCTCGGCGCCGGATGTGCCCCAAGCCGTCTACTGGCCCAATCCAAGCGCCACGCCGGTTCAGTTGAGCAGCATCAGCGGTGTATCGGGGGCACCTCGAATCACCGGTTTGCGGTTGAACAATAACGGGCATGCCGTTGTGTCGTACCAGGACAGCAATGGCCATCATCTGTTGGCCTTCTGGACGCCTTCGTCGGGCAGCACTCAGTTGATCCCGCCGTTGGCAGGCGGCACACATATAGGCTTCGTGGATTTGAGTGATAACGACGTCGTGGCACTGACCAGCGAAAATGCCGGCGAGCATCACCAGGCCGCCACCTGGACTTCTGCGGCGGGAACCGTGGCCATTCCACAGTTCGGCGGCGGTCAGGAAAGCGGTCTGACGGCGATATCCCCGAACGGCACTTATGTGGCAGGCGGTGCTGAAGACAGCACGGGCACCGACGATGCAGTCGTTGCAACGCTGCCATAGAAAAAGGCTCACCGGTTTACCGGACAAGTCTGATACAGCCAAGTTAATCGCTTTTGCTACCGTCGCCGCCAGGCCCATCAATCGGATGGCGTTGGCATTGGGTGGAGTTGGTTTGCAAAAGAAAATCGCAGCAGAGTTTCTAGGGACGTTCTGGTTGACCTTCTGCGGGTGCGGCAGCGCGATACTGGCCGCGGCGTTTCCGGAGCTTGGGATCGGCTTTGCCGGTGTCGCCCTGGCCTTTGGCTTGACGGTGCTGACCATGGCCTACGCGGTGGGCAGTATTTCCGGTGCGCACTTCAACCCGGCGGTGACCATCGGCCTATGGGTGGGGCGCCGGATGCCGGGCGTTGACGTGGTGCCGTACATCATTGCCCAAGTCGCCGGTGCGATTGTCGCCGCCGCCGTGTTGGCGCTGATCGCCAGTGGTCGTCCGGGGTTTGAAGTGGGCGCTTTCGCCGCCAACGGCTATGGCCAATTGAGCCCCGGGCATTACAGCCTGCTGGCCGCGTTGGTGGTCGAGGCGGTGG
This sequence comes from Pseudomonas sp. 21615526, assembly GCF_013386245.1. Taxonomy (NCBI): domain Bacteria; kingdom Pseudomonadati; phylum Pseudomonadota; class Gammaproteobacteria; order Pseudomonadales; family Pseudomonadaceae; genus Pseudomonas; species Pseudomonas sp. 21615526. Next base: position 110,862 of record NZ_JACAOM010000008.1, read on the forward strand.
CGACGTTCTTTTTTGTGTTCATCATCATGCGTGTCACCGGCCCGGGTTCGGCTGTCGGGTTTGCGCCGATTGCCATTGGCCTGACCCTGACGCTGATTCACCTGGTGGCCATCCCCGTCACCAACACCTCGGTCAACCCGGCGCGCAGCACCGGGCCGGCATTGTTTGCCGGCGGGGAATACCTGATGCAGTTGTGGCTATTCTGGGCGGCACCGATAGCGGGTGCGGTGGTGGGCGCCATCGTTGCCCGGGCGGTTACCCGCGCTAGGGAAGCGTGAGCCTACCAGCTCATGCGTACCTGCGCATTACCGCTGAAACCTCCAGCGTATAGATGTCCAACTGGGTCTCCTCACATCTTCCAGAATTGCCTTTGTGTCGACGGGCGTTGCGCCTGGAACCAACGCGGCCAACACGATCCCGTGCTGCGCAAACCAAGTGTCCGGCTCATGCTGGCCACTTCAATAGTGCAAATTCACCCCTATGCGTGTATATCCGACAGCTTTTCTCGCTCCCGTGCGGCAACTGATCCCATTTTCAGAGGTGCCGTTACAGAAACCCGGAGGGGATCCGGGTTGAGTGGCGCTCTTTTCTGGGCTCAAAGTTTTCAATGGGGCATAGGGTGCTACAGACTCAATGGACACATATTCCCATGCAATAGACTTCAGGTCTGTCGTGGTATCCAGTGGCGTTGCGCGAGCAACCGACGTGGCCAACACTATCCCTACGAACAAGCCAATCTTGATGTTTTTCATAAAATCTCCCGGCAACACAATGACGTCAGCGCCACTTCCTTGCGCACGAGGCGTAACCGGAGTCTTGACCCGAAAACCACGACTGACAACTGTCAAAGTTGACAGGTTGTGGAGGAAAGGAGAAAGGAGTAAATGAGTTGCCCCCGCAGCGCGCGGGGGCAGGCGGGGCTAGTTCAATTGCTGGCGGTAGGGCAGGTCCGGCCCGGTCTTGCTGCAGGTGAGTGCCGCAGCGCGGATAGCGAAGGTGAGCATGCTGCTAATCTGATCGCGGGACAGCTGTTGCAGGCCCTCCACCGAGTCCAGTTGCTGCTCGGTCAGCCAGGCAATCAACGCGGCCTGGAAGGTATCGCCAGCACCAACCGTGTCCGCCATGACCACCTTGACCGCTGGCGCCGACCAGCTGCCGTGCTGGCGGCTGAACACCGTGGCGCCGTCGCCGCCGCGGGTCAGGAACACCAGCTGGCAACGGTGCTGCAACCAGCCTTGCAGGACGCTTTCCGGGGTTTGGCCGGGGTAGAGCAGGTGCAGGTCTTCGTCACTGACCTTGATCAGGTCGGCATGCTTGACCAGCTCGGCCACGCGGGCGCGCCACAGCTCGATGTTCGGCTCCGGGTTCAGGCGTACGTTGGGGTCGAGGCTGATCAGGCGCTTGCCGCTTTCCCGGCGTACCAGGGCCAGCAACGTGTCGGCAATCGGCTGCACCACCAGTGAGAACGAGCCGATGTGTACGCCACGCACTTCGTCGCCCAACGCCGGTAGATGCTCAAGTTGCAACTGGCGGTCGGCGCAACCTTCACCGCGAAAGCTGTATTGCGGTGAGCCATTGGCGCCCACGGCGACCATTGCCAGGGTGGTGGGCGCTGAGAATTCCACGAGGTAATCCTCGCCCACGCCTTCGTCCTTGAGCACCTGCAACAGGCGTCGGCCCAGGTAGTCGTCGGAGATCCCGGCGAAAAAGCCCGCGTCGATTCCCAGTCGACGCAAGCCTACCGCGACGTTGAACGGCGAGCCGCCGGCAATCGCCTTGTAATTGACCCTGGATGCCTTGCCGCTGGCATCGTCCTCGCTGAAAAAATCAAACAGCGCTTCGCCACATACCAAATACATATTCGTTCGCTCTTAAAGGGATGCCACGTGCTTTTGATAACGCTCATAAGCCTGCTGGTAGGCGCTGACGCTGCCGGCATCCGGCAGTGTGCGGCTGGCTGCGTCGACGCTCACGCAGCGCTGGCACAACTGTGCCAGGCTTTCACCGGACTGGCACCACGCGGCCTGGATTGCCGCGCCCAGGGCCGCTGCTTCGCTTTGTTCGGTGCAGACCACTTCGGTGTTCATGATATCCGCGACCATCTGCCGCCACACCGGGCTTTTCGAGCCGCCGCCGATCAGGCGGATGCTCTGGCTCTGCAGGCCGGTCTGGCGCAGCAGGTCCAGGCCATAGCGCAAGCCGAAGGTAGTGCCTTCGACCACGGCGCGGCACAGGTTGGCGCGGGTCAGATTGGTCATCGTCAGGCCGTGCAGGCTGCCGGTGGCGTGGGGCAGGGCGGGCACCCGCTCGCCATTGAGGAACGGCAGCATGCTCACGCCGTCTGCGCCGATCGGTGCCTGGGCCACCAACCCGTTGAACGCGGCCAGATCCAGGTCGAACAGCTCGCGGATGACCCCGGTGGCGTTGGTCAGGTTCATGGTGCAGATCAACGGCAGCCAGCCGCCGCTGGATGAACAGAAAGTCGCCACCGACGCCTGCGGGCTGACATTGGCCTGATCGGCAAAGGCGTACACGGTACCGGATGAGCCCAGGCTCATGGTGATCACGCCGGGGGCGATATTGCCGGTGCCGATGGCGCCCATCATGTTGTCGCCGCCGCCGCTGGACACCCGGGCGTTCGGGTTGATGCCCAGGCGCTCGGCGATGGCTGGCAGGATGGCGCCCACTGGCTGGTTGGCCTCGATCAATTCGGGCAGCGCAGCTTCCAGGCGCCCGTCGGGATCGATGTGGCGCAACAGTGCCAGGTCCCATTCACGGGTGCGCACGTTGAAATAGCCGGTGCCGGAGGCATCGCCGTATTCGGCGCAGGCGCGGCCGGTGAGCCAGTAGTTGAGGTAGTCGTGGGGCAGCAGGATATGCGCGATCCGTGCGAACACCTCCGGGTGCTGTTCGCGGGTCCACAGCAGCTTGGACACGGTGTAGCCCGGCGCGATGGCCACGCCGAGGCGTTCCAGGGAGCCGCTTTCACCGCCCAGGTGTTGCAGCAGGCGATCATTTTCCGGCGCGGTTTCGGTGTCGCACCACAGCTTGGCGGGGCGCAGCACCTGGCCTTGGTCATCCAGCAACACCAGGCCGTGTTGCTGGCCGGAAACGCCGATGGCGAGGATGTCCTGGCCGTCCACCCCGGCCTGTTGCAAGGCGCGGTGAGTGGCTTCGGTAAACGCGTCCAGCCACTCCTGGGTGTGCTGTTCGCGGCGGCCATTGGCACCGCTGATCAGCGTGTGGCTGGCGGCGCCCAGGCCCAGGACTTTGCCGCTGCTGGCGTCCAGCACGATGGCCTTGGTGCCCTGGGTGCCGCAGTCGATGCCGAGGTAGAGGTTTTGCTGGGTCATGGTAGGTCGCTCAGCCTATTGTTATGGAGAACTCGGTCAATGTGGGAGCGGGCTTGCTCGCGAATAGGGTGTGTCAGTTATGCAAATATTGACTGATCCACCGCTTTCGCGAGCAAGCCCGCTCCCACATTTTTGATTCGGTTCCGTCAGTTGAGATTGGCGAGCAGCCGCTCCAGCGTTTTGCTCACACCCACATCCTGCAGGCTCTCGAAACACCGCTCAAACGCTGCCACAAACTCGGGCGAGTTGGGAATAGCCGTACCAAAAATCTCTTCCACCCCCAGCAGCCGCTTGCTGATCAACGCATCTTCCGTCACCAGCCCCTGGCAAAACTCGGCGCGAGGGTCTGGAATGCGGTAGATCACCCCATTCTCATCCACGCCTTTCAAGTACAGCGCCCACGCGGCCACCACCAGTGCGGCACGCTCGGTCTCGCGCCCGTCGGCAATCAGGCGATTGATGGTGGGTACGGTGAACTTGGGAAACTTCGACGAGCCGTCGGAGCACACACGCTCCAGCTGATCGGCGATCGCCTGGTTGGAAAAGCGGTCCACCAGGGTCTGCTTGTATTCGGTCAGGTCGATCCCCGGCACCGGTGCCAGGTTGGGCGTCACGTCCAGGTCCATGTAGGCGCGCATGTAGGCCACGAACAACGGGTCGTTCATGGTCTCGTGGACGAAGCGATAGCCCTTCAGGAAGCCCAGGTACGTCAATGCCAGGTGGCTGCCGTTGAGCAGGCCGATCTTCATCTCTTCATACGGTGTCACGTCGTCGGTGAACTGCACGCCTACGGTTTCCCACGCGGGGCGGCCGTTGACGAACTTGTCTTCCAGCACCCATTGCACAAACGGCTCGCAGACCACCGGCCAGGCGTCGTCGATGCCGTGATCGTCATGCAGTTGCAGGCGGTGCGCGGTGCTGGTCATTGGCGTGATGCGGTCGACCATCGCATTCGGGAAGCTCACGTTGGCCTTGATCCACTCGTGCAGGTCGGCGTCATGCAGCGCGGCGAAGGCCAGCAACGCCTTGCGAGTCACGGCGCCGTTGTGGGGCAGGTTATCGCAGGACATCACGGTAAATGCCGGCACCCCGGCGGCCCGGCGCTGGGTCAACGCCGCGCAGATAAACCCGAACACGGTTTTCGGCGAGCCCGGGTTGGCCAGGTCATGCTGGATCTGCGGCAGGTGGGCCATGAACTCGCCGTTGCTGTCGTCGATGCAGTAGCCGCCTTCGGTGATGGTCAGCGAGACGATGCGAATCTGCGGGCTGGCCAGCTTGTCGATCAACGCCTGGGCGCCGTCTTCGGCCAGCAGCATGTCGCTGATGGAGCCGATCACGCGCACTTCGGTATCGTCGGTGTCGCCCAGTTCATACAGGGTGAACAGGTAGTCCTGGCCGGCCAGGTCGTCCCGGGCCTTGCGGTCTTCAGCCCGCAGGCCCACGCCGCAAATGCTCCAGTCCAGGCCCACGCCGGTATTCATCAAGGCATCGGTGTAATACGCCTGGTGGGCTCGGTGAAACCCGCCAACGCCGATGTGCGCGATGCCCTGGCTGGTATTGGCAATCGCATAGGCCGGCAGTTGCACTTCGGGCGCCAGTTGCGTGAGGTTTTGCTTGTTCAGTTTCATCGGGAAATTCTCGCGAAATCAGGCGGCGGCGCGCAGTGGGCGGGCCACGGCAACACCCTCAGCGTCGAACAGATGGCATTGGGTCGGGTCCAGGTACAGCTGCAGGGTCTCGCCATATTGGCTGGCCATGTCGCCACGGATCCGCAGGGTCAACGGCTCCTTGCTGGCGGTAATCACGTGGCAGAAGGTGTCGCTGCCGAGGCGCTCGCCGACGTCGGCGGTGACGGTCAGGGTGGCTTGCCCCGGCGCGGCGATTTCCAGGTGCTCCGGGCGAATGCCCAGGGTCACGGCGCTGCCGACGCTCAAGGTCGCGCTGCTCAGGGGCAGGCTGATGCGGCCGCCGGCGTCCAGTTCGACTTCGCAGCTCTGTGGGTCAACGCGAGTGACCTTGCCCTTGAGGAAACCCATTTTCGGCGTGCCCAAAAAGCCTGCCACAAACAGGTTGGCCGGCTGGTGATACAGCTCCAGCGGCGAGCCCACCTGTTCCACGCGGCCGCTGTTGAGTACGACAACCTTGTCGGCCAGGGTCATGGCTTCGACCTGGTCGTGGGTCACGTAGATCATCGTGGCTTGCAGCTCTTTATGCAGGCGCGACAGCTCCAGGCGCATCTGCACCCGCAGGGCGGCATCGAGGTTGGACAGGGGTTCGTCGAACAGGAAGATCTTCGGGTTACGCACAATCGCACGGCCAATGGCGACACGCTGGCGCTGGCCGCCGGACAACTGCTTTGGCTTGCGCTCAAGCAAAGGGCCCAGCTCCAGGATACGTGCTGCTTCGTTGACCTTGCTCTCGACAATCTTCTTGTCGACGCCGGCCAGGTCCAGGGCAAACGACATGTTCTTGCGCACGCTCATGTGCGGGTACAGGGCGTAGGTCTGGAACACCATTGCCAGGTCGCGCTTGGCCGGGGTGACCTCGGTGATGTCGCGGCCATCCAGCTCGATGGTGCCTTCGGTGACTTCTTCCAGGCCGGCAATCAAGCGCAGCAGGGTGGATTTGCCGCAGCCCGACGGGCCGACGAACACCACGAATTCCTTGTCGTTCACCTCAAGGTCGATGCCCTTGATGATGGAGAAGCCTTCGAAGCCTTTTTGCAGATTCTTGATTTTCAGGTTGGCCATGATGGGCCTCCGCTTCTAAATATTTTTGAAGGAGCCGTTACTTCACGGCGCCGAAGGACAGACCGCGGACCAGCTGTTTCTGGCTGATCCAGCCAAAGATCAGGATCGGCGCACAGGCCAGGGTCGACACGGCAGACAATTTGGCCCAGAACAAGCCTTCGGGGCTGGAGTAGGAGGCGATCAACGCGGTGAGCGGCGCGGCATTGGACGAGGTCAGGTTCAGCGACCAGAACGCCTCGTTCCAGCACAGGATCAGCGACAGCAGCACCGTGGAAGCCAGGCCGCCCTTGGCGATTGGCAGCAGCACCCGGACCATTTCCTGCCACAGGGTGGCGCCGTCCAGGCGGGCGGCTTCGAGGATGTCCTTGGGGATGTCCTTGAAGTAGGTGTAAACCATCCAGACCACGATCGGCAGGTTGATCAGGGTGTAGATGATGATCAGCGCAATGCGCGTATCCAGCAGGCCGAAGCTCTTGGCCAGCAGGTAGATCGGCATCAGTACGCCCACCGGCGGCAGCATCTTGGTGGAGAGCATCCACAGCAGCGTGCCCTTGGTGCGCTTGGTCTCGTAGAACGCCATGGAGTAGGCGGCCGGTACCGAGATCAGCAGGCACAGGGCGGTGGCGCTGAAGGAAATCAGTACCGAGTTCCAGGCGTAGCTGAAGTAGTTGCTGCGCTCGTTGATGTGCAGGTAATTCTCCAGCGTCGGCGTGAAGATGAACTGCGGCGGCGTGGCGAACGCGTCGATTTCGGTCTTGAAGCTGGTCAGCACCATCCAGAAGATCGGGAAGAAAATCAGGATCGCGATGGCCCAGGCCAGGGTGCCGAGCAGCACGCTTTGCAGGCGGCGGGATTGTTGAAGCGTCATGGCGCGGCCCTCAAGGCTTGTCAGTCAGGTTTTTGCCGATCATCCGCACCAGGATGATCGCCGCGATATTGGCGATGACCACGGCAATCAAGCCGCCGGCCGAGGCCATGCCCACGTCGAACTGCACCAGCGCCTGGTTGTAGATCAGGTAGGCGAGGTTGGTCGAGGCGTAGCCGGGGCCACCGTTGGTGGTGGTGAAGATTTCGGCGAACACCGAGAGCAGGAAGATCGTTTCGATCATCACCACCACGGCAATCGGACGTGCCAGGTGCGGCAGGGTCAGGTGCCAGAAGATCGCGATGGCGCCGGCACCGTCGAGGCGGGCGGCTTCCTTCTGTTCCTGGTCGAGGGACTGCATGGCGGTCATCAGCAGCAGGATCGCGAAGGGCAGCCACTGCCAGGACACGATGATAATGATCGACAGCAACGGGTAATGGGCCAGCCAGTCCACCGGCTGGGCGCCGAACAGCTTCCACACGTAGGCGAGGATCCCCGACACCGGATGGAAAATCAGGTTCTTCCAGATCAGCGCACCGACGGTGGGCATGATGAAGAACGGTGAAATCAGCAACACCCGCACCAGGCCGCGACCAAAGAACTCGCTGGCTTCCAGCAGGGCGCTGATCAATACGCCAAACACCACGCTGATCAGCAACACGCTGCCCACCAGCAACAGGGTGTTGGTGGCGCCGGGCAGGAAGCCCGAGTCGGTGATGAAGTAGGTGAAGTTCTCCAGGCCCACGAATTGGTTTTCGCCGGGGTAGAGCAGGTTGTAGCGAATCAGCGAGAAGTACAGGGTCATGCCCAGCGGCACGATCATCCACAGCAGCAACAAGGCCACCGAGGGGCTGACGAGGAACCAGCCGGGGTTGATCAGGCGGCTTTTACGCGGCTTGTCCGGCGTAGCGGTTTGCACTTGGGCAGTGGTGGTATTCATGGTGATCAGGACCAGTCAGGTACATGCGGAATGCGGGTCGGAGTGCGGTCAAATGTGGGAGCTGGCTTGCCTGCGATGAGAGCGCCTCGGTGAAACTGACAGACCGAGTTGTCTGCATCGCGGGCAAGCCCGGCTCCTACATAAAGCGGGTTCCCACATTCAGTGTGGTGAGACCGCTTTACTTGGGATAACCGGCCCGCTTCATTTCGCGTTCGGTGAAGGTCTGTGCATCCGCCAGGGCTTTTTCGGCGGTGGAGCCACCGGTCAGTGCGCTGGAGAAGAACTTGCCGACCTGGGTACCAATCGCCTGGAATTCAGGAATGGTCACCAGCTGGATGCCCACATACGGCACCGGCTTGGCCGACGGGTCTTTCGGGTCGGCGACTTTCAGCGATTCCAGCGTCACCTTGGCAAACGGCGCGGCTTTCATGTATTCGTCGCTGTAGGTCGATTTGCGGGTACCTGGCGGTACGTTGGCAATCCCGTCGGTCTTGGCGACCAACTGGCTGTATTCCTTGGAAGTGGCCCAGGTGGTGAACACCTTGGCAGCGTCCTTGGCTTTGGAACTGGTTGGAATCCCCAGGGACCAGGAGTACAGCCACGAAGTACCTTTGTCGGTCTTCTCGTGCGGGGCAAAGGTAAAGCCGACGTGATCAGCCACCTTGCTTTGGGTCTTGTCGGTGACGAACGAGCCGGCGACGCTGGCGTCGACCCAGATCGCGCACTTGCCGCTGTTGAACAGCGCCAGGTTTTCGTTGAAACCGTTGCTGGAAGCCCCCGGCGGGCCGGATTTCTTCATGTTGTCGACGTAGAAGTTCAGCGCGTCTTTCCACTCAGGCCCGTTGAATTCCGGCTGCCACTTCTCATCGAACCAGCGTGCACCGTAGCCGTTGGCCAGGGTGGTGATCAGCGCCATGTTCTCGCCCCAACCGGCTTTGCCCCGCAGGCACAGGCCGTACTGTTCCTTGTCCTTGTTGGTGAGTTTGGCGGCGAATTCGCCGATCTGGGTCCAGGTCGGATGCTCGGGCATGGTCAGCCCGGCGTCCTTGAACAGGTCGGTGCGATAGTAGGTGATGGAGCTTTCGGCGTAGAACGGCAGGGCATACAGCGAGCCCTTGACGGAAAGACCGTCACGCACGGACGGGAAAACGTCGTCCAGGTCGTAGGAAGCAGGCAGGTCCTTCATCGGTTCCAGCCAGCCTTTGGCGCCCCAGAGTGCAGCTTCGTACATGCCGATGGTCAACACGTCGAACTGTCCGCCCTGGGTGGCGATGTCGGTGGTGAGGCGTTGGCGCAGGACGTTTTCTTCGAGTACCACCCAGTTCAGCTTGATCTCCGGATGCTCGGTCTCGAAGGTTTTCGAGAGCTTTTGCATGCGGATCATGTCGCTGTTGTTGACGGTGGCAATGGTCAGGGTTTGCGCGCCAAGACTGACGGCGCTGAGGGTCATGCAGGTGCAGGCAAGCAGAGCTTTGGCTGTGAACTTCATCGCGCACTCCATTTCTGCGCCCAGGGGCTGCAGAAGGACAGTTATTGTTGTTGTGTCTTCCACGACAGCTGGAAGAGTGTGCGTTGATTACAGCCTTCAATTGACGTGCTGACAAATCCTTGGGAGCACTTTTACTGATACTTTTTTGCACTGCAGCAGAAAATTGCTGAAACGATTCGCTGGGAGCGATCGGCTTCCTGCGTGAGCGCGATGCAAATGTGGGAGCGGGCTTGCTCGCGAAGGCGGTGAATCAGCCGACATTTGCGCTGCCTGACACACTGCATTCGCGAGCAAGCCCGCTCCCACACAAGCGGGTTCCCACAGGAACGCGCGTTTTCAGGCGAGGTTCTGCTCGGTCAAGCGCTGCACCGCCAGGCGCCGGTAGTGCGAGGGGGTCATGCCCTTGAGCTGCTGGAAGCGGCGGTTGAAGTTGGAGATGTTGTTGAAGCCTGACTCGAAGCACACATCGGTCACGGCTTTGTCACCATCGGCCAGCAGCTCGCAGGACTTGCTGATACGCAGGCGGTTGACGAATTCGATGAAGGTGCGGCCGGTGGCTTGTTTGAACACGCGGGAGAAATAGGTGGGTTTCATGCCGAGGTATTCGGCCACCTCTTCCAGGGACAGCTCCCGCGCGTAGTGGGCAAAAATGTAGTCCACCGCGCGGTTGGTGCGGTCGATGCTGTGTTCGTCCGCCAATTGCGGCGTGGTCACGCCGGAGAGCAGCTGGTAGTCCTCGCAGGCACTCAGCACTTCCATCAGGATAAAGAAGTGCCCCAGGCGCGCCATGCCCTGGGCGTCCTCGATGCGCTGCATCAGGGTCATGGCCTGGGCGATGGTCTTCTTGCAGCGAAATTCGATGCCGTATTGCGCCCGTTCCAGCAGTGGCGCCAGGGTCTTGAGCTCGGCAAAGACATGGCTGCCGCCGTCGAACAGCTCGTCGGTGAAGTTCACCAGCATGTCGCGCTTGGGCACCACTTCGTCCTCGGCCACCTGGCTGATCCAGTTGTGGGGCAGGTTGGGGCCGGTGAGGAACAGGCTTTCCGGGTAGAAGTTGCCGATGTAGTCGCCGATAAACACCTTGCCGGAGCTGGCAACGATCAGGTGCAGCTCGTATTCCTTGTGGAAATGCCAGCGCACCAACGGGCACGGGAAGCCGTGTTGGCGATAGATGATGGACAGACCGTTGTGATCGTCCATCAGCTCGTAGGAAGGATCGGTGATTCTCGCTGCTCGGGTCATGCTGCAGTCGCTTTATTGTGGTTGCGAAAAGGATAATGCCCCCTTGCGCGCCACCTCGCCAGCGTCTGTGTCTACAGCGTACGGTTTTTCGCCTCGATCCACTGCGCCATGTACTGGGTACTTTTGTGCAGGTGGTGGCGCAGCATGCTGCCGGTGAAATTGTTCCGACGGTGCTCGGCCAACTGGCGGCGGCACTGCTCCAGGCGCTCCACCAGGGCCGGGCCGTGGAGGTCGTGGGCGTAACGGCGGGCCAGTAACTGCCGGCCATCTTCCTGGGCCTGGGTCCAGCGTGGCGGGTCTTGATACAACGCAACCGCCGCAGCCGCCAGTGCACTGGCGCTGTGTTCGACCACGCCGGGCCACGGTTCGCCCATGGCTTCGGCGCCAATCGGTGTGGTAACGCTGGGTGTGCCGCAGAGCATCGCGTCGGCCAGCTTGCCCTTGATCCCGGCACCAAAGCGCAGTGGCGCCAGGCAGATACGCGCAGCGCTCATGACCTGCAATGCATCCTCGGCCCAATTCATCACGTGGAAGCCCTGGGCCGGGTTGTGCAGCGCGGTGGCCTTGGGTGGCGTATAGGCGCCGTACACGTGAAGTTGAGCGCCGGGCAATTGCTGGCGGATCAGCGGCCACACACTGTTCTTCATCCACAACACCGCATCCCAGTTCGGCGCATGGCGGAAATTGCCGATGCTCAGGAAGTGGGCACGGTCCTCAAAGGGGGCAAAGGCTTCGGTGGGCGGCGCCAGCATCAGCGGGCACCAGTGGAGCAGGGCAGCGGGCACCTTGAAGTGTTCGGTCAGCAACTGGATTTCCACGTCGGAGATCATCAGGCTGATGTCGCAGCGGTAGATCGCGGCGATCTCGCGCTTGGCCAGGTCGGTATCGGCCATGTCATCGAATTCGGCGGCCAGGTCCCGGCTGAACAGCGCGTCGAAGTCATCAGCTTCGGGGTGCGCCTTCAGGAAATCCTTGAGGCGCTGGTGGCGGGCGTCCCGCAGGCTTTGCAGGTCGGATGCTTCCAGCACCCGAAGAGCATTCGGGCAGGATTTTTCCACGCGCCAGCCGAACTGTTCTTCCATCATGAAACGGTCAAACAGCACGATATCCGGAGCCAATTGCTGGATAAACGCGTCGAAACTGCTGTTATTCAACTCGATCGCGCATTCGCGAATGCCCAGGGCGGGCAGGTCGGCCTTGTGTTCGCCGGTGACCGCCGGGCTGCTGAAGGTGATGTCCCAGCCTTGGGCCAGGAAACTCTCCAGAATCTGCATCATGTGCCCGCTGGCCGCCGAGGAGCGAGGCTCTGGCCAGACGTAGCCAATGACCAGGACTTTGGTGGCGGGCTGATTCATCGACAACGGATTCCTTGAAGGGCTGGGCAAAGGCGCGCAATTAAACCACAGCCCCTCAAGTTCCGGCGCACTCAGCGGAAGATGTTGACCGGCGTCGGCAGCGTCACCAACCCTACATAACCGTCCCAGAACTGCTTCTGGTCCACCGCGAAGACCACCTTGGCCTTTTGCGTGCCGACCGGCGCGCCTTTCTTGTAGCCCAGTGCCCGGCCATAGTCGGCGCCGAAGGTGGCATCCACGTCCACCCACAGCTCGCGGGATTCGGTGACGATCCCGGGGTTCACGAGAAACAGTGCCGGCAGGCTGTCCCAGGTGAAGCTGTGGTAAGCCGGGTCCTTGGCGAACAGTGGCCCGAACTCGTGCTTGTACAGGTCGGCAATCGGGCCTTTGTGTGCGATCACCCGCTCATACACCGACTTGTCGAAGGTGACTTTCTCACAGACATCGTTGGGAAAAATCACGTGTTCGATGGGCGAGCGCAACACGATCTTCGCGGCCTCCGGGTCGAACCACCAGTTGAACTCCGCCGCCGGCGTGGTGTTGCCCGGAATCTCCAGCGCGCCGCCCATGTACACGATGCGCTTGATCAGCGGCACGATGTCCGGTGCCGAGCGAATCGCCAGGGCAATGTTGGTCAGCGGGCCGACCGCCAGGATCGTTACCTCGTGGGGGTTGGCCCGTACGCTGTCGACGATGAACTGGGCGGCGGTTTCCTTGCGCAGCCTGGTGTGGGTCGCCAGGCCGTCCGGTGGCGCGACCAGTTGTGAGGCACTGGTTGGCCGCGGGTTCTTGAACGCACCCGGCCAGCCGGAACCGAACAGGGCTTTTTCCGCCTCATAGGTGGCGTAGTCATGCAGCAGCGGGTAGGCGGCGCCGGAATACACGCCGACTTCCTTTTCCACACCCATGCGTTCCACCGCCTTGAGGGCGTCGACCTGTTCCTGGTCGACCCAGGCGTTGCCGCTGACCAGGGTCATGCCCAGCAGGTCGATGCGTTTTTGCCCGTGCAGCTGGGCGAGCATGATAAAGGCCTGGCCGTCATCGTTGAGCACGTTGAAGTCGGTGTCGAAGATGACCTTTTCTGCGGCCTGCGCCGTACCGGCACACAGGCCCACAGCGACAAGCAGGGCACAGCGCTTGATGAAACCTTGCATGGAGACTCACCCGAAAAATTGTTGTTGTTAGCGGTTTACCAGCTTCGCCGGCAAGGCGATCACCAGGAAGCTGCTGAGAATCAGGCAGCCGGCAAAAAACCACAAGGCCCCTGCGCTGCTGCCGGTGACGTCAATCGCCACGCCCATCAACGAGTTGCTCACCAGGCCCGCGATGTTCGCCAGCGAGCAGGCCAGGGCAAAGCCGGTGGCCGCTGCGGTGCCTTTCAGGAAGGTCGCCGGCAGGCTGAAAAACACCGGCACCGCACCGATGATCGCCGCCGAGGCAATCGCAAACAGCGCCACGGTGGCGACCACGTTATGGGTGAAGAACGTACTGGTAGCCATCGCCGCCGCGCCGATGAAGAACGGCACGATGATGTGCCAGCGGCGTTCGCGGTGTTTGTCGGAGCTGGCGCCGATCAGCAGCATGCCCAAGAGGGCCGCCACGCTGGGCAGGGCCGTGAGGATGCCGATGTGGAAAGTGTCGGTAATCCCGGCGTTGCGGATGAATGTGGGCATCCAGAACCCCATGGCATAGGCACTGAGCAGGATCGAGAAGTCGATACCGCCGAGCATCCACACCTTGAGGTTGAAGAAGCCGTCGCGGAAGCTGTGTTTGCTGGCGGCACCGTCGGCGTCGTCCTTGCGCAGTTCGCTTTCCAGCAGGTTTTTTTCTTCCGGCGACAGCCACTTGGCTTGCTGATAGGTATTGGGCAGCGCCCAGAAGGTCCACACACCGAGCAGCACGCTGGGCACCGCTTCGATCAGAAACAGCCACTGCCAGCCGCGCAGGCCGGCCATGTTGTCGAAGTGGCCCATGATCCAGCCGGACAACGGGCCGCCGATCACGCTGGACAGCGGCAGGCCGATCATGAACAGGGCGATGATCCGCCCCCGGCGATGGGTGGGAAACCAGGTGGTCAGGTAATACAGCACGCCCGGCAGAAACCCGGCTTCGGCCGCACCCAGCAGGAACCGCAGGATGTAGAACTGGGTGGTGGAGGTGACCAGCATGGTGCAGGCCGACAGCAGGCCCCAGGTGATCATGATGCGGGCGATCCAGATCTTCGCCCCGACCTTTTCCAGGATCAGGTTGCTGGGGACTTCGAAGATGATATAGCCGACAAAAAACAGCCCGGCACCGAGGCCGAACGCGGTTTCGCTGAAGTGCAGCTGGTCGAGCATCTGCAGTTTGGCGAAGCCGATATTGATGCGGTCCAGGTAGGCCGCGAGGTAGCAGAAACACAGGAACGGAATCAGCTTCCAGGTGATCTTGTGGTAGAGCGTGTGGACCGGATCGGCGACCGTAGTCGCGGGCGCTGCATTCGCAATGGGCATTGGGGTGTCTCCTGGCGGTGACTTATGGTTTTTATACGGCCGCTTTTTCAGCACTTCGGAGTGCTGTGAAAGCGACTTCCAAAGGCAGTGACAGAAGACTGAGGTGGCCCTGTTGGAGGTGATCAAGTGTGGGAGCGGGCTTGCTCCCTCATTCGACTGCATTCCAGCATGGGCGCTCAGTTTTTTCCGGACCACGCTCTTTGTCGTGGTTCCTGTTGACGCGTTATTGCTCCTTGAACTTGCTCATCGCCTCCTGCTTGCTCACCACGTCGCCGTACTTGCTGTCGATATCGAACAAGTTGGCTTCATGGGGCGCCGGGTGGCGGTCGCCGACGCATTCGCGCACGACGATGGTACGAAACCCGTGTTGCACCGCATCCACTGCGGTGGCCCGGATGCAGCCGCTGGTGGAACAGCCGGCGAGCACCACGGTGTCGATGCCCTGGGCGTGCAGCATCGGGGCCAGGCTGCTGCCGAAAAACGCGCTGGCGTATTGTTTGGTGATGACTACTTCATTGGCCAGGGGCAGCACTTCGGTGCAGAAGGCGGCGAGGGGGTTGCCCTCGACCATGTCTTTCATCACCGGGGCCTTTTTTACCCAGATACCGCCGTCGGCGAAATGGCCCGGATGGTAGCGGATATTGGTGTGCACCACGCTGATTCCGTGACGCCTGGCGCAGGCCAGCAGCTCGACGCTTTCGGCCACGGCGATGCGCACTTCGGGGGCAAACAGTGGCGCGCCTTCGGTGGTATAGCCTTGCATGAAGTCGATCATCAGCAGGGCGGATTTTTTGCCGAAGCCGATTCGGTTACCCCAGACGCCCTGGTAGTTGGCGTCGGCGGATTGTTCGCTCATCTTTCAGTCCTCGGTAATGGACAGTGCACGTACCCTGTGGCGAGGGAGCTTGCTCCCGTTGGGCTGCGTAGCAGGCCTGTTTTTTTGGGGGCGCTTCGCACCCCAGCGGGAACAAGCTCCCTCGCCACAAAAGCGTTTTTAGTAGGCTCCCGACAGGAGGGCGCCGGCGCCGGGGACGATGGGTTCCAGGTCCAGGGCCTTGAGCATGGCGTAGGTGGTGGCGATGGCGGCGGTGAGCACCGGCAGGCCGGTCTGGGCTTCGACCTTCGCGACCACGGGCAGCGACTGCATTTGTACGCAGGCCGACAGTACGATTACGTCGACACCTTCCAGGTTCATCCCGGCAACAATCGCCGGCAGGTTGGCCGGGTCGTGGCGGGCCACTTCGAGGTTGTCGGGGATTTCCAGGGCGCGCCAGTCCACCACTTCAAAGCCTTCTTCGCGGATGTAGTTCACCACCAGTTCGGTCAGCGGTTTCATGTACGGCGCAACAATGGCGATGCGTTTGGCGCCCATGACTTTAAGGCCTTCGATCAGGGCGCCGGCACTGGTGATCACCGGGGCGTTGGCGTCGTTGTCGGCGGTGGCCGTGCGCAGGCGTTGCTCGGACTTGCGGTGGTAACCCAGCCCCATGGCCATGATCGCTACCAGGCAGGCGTAGCCCAGCACGTCGACCTTGGCGTCGGACAGTTCGATGGCGCAACGGTCGGACTCACCGTCCATGGCCGCCAGTTCTTCCTTGCGCACTTGCTTCATGCGCATGCGGCTGGAGTGAAAGGTGAAACGTTCCGGGCGGATCGCCTGGCGCGCGTTAAGCATCGCCGGGATCTCGGTTTCCATGGTGGTGTTGGAGCTCGGCACAATCTGGCCGATGCGATAAGGCTTGAGCATGATGGTCTCCGTTATGCAGTCAGGGGCTGGCCGAGGAAGTCGCCGAAGGCAGCGAAAAAGCCTTCAAGGTCATCCCAGGGGATCATGTGTCCTGCATTTGGCACATGGGCGACCTGTAGGGTCGGCTGTAACTGTCGGACTTCCGCGACATCTTCGGCCTGAATTACACCGCCGCGTCCGGCAACAATCAGCAGGGCAGGAGCCTCCAGGTGCGGCAGGTCCTGATGAAAGTCGACGGTATGGAAGTCATTGAACGCACGCACGATCGCCGGCTCGTAGCAGGTGTGCAGCCATTCGGCGCGCAGTTGCAGTTGTTCGTCGGTCCAGGTGGCGCAGAAGGCGCGCATCGCCTCTGCATCCATGCCGACCTGGGATTGACGAATCGAATCGACGTACCACGGCAGTTTGCTTGGGTATTCGCGGCGACCCGGGCCGGACATCGGCGGGTCGATCAACACCATGCGGTTGACACCTTGTGGATGGCGCACCGCACTGCGTACGGCAAACCGCGCGCCCATGGAATGGCCGACCAGGTGATAGCTGTCGAGCTTCAGGGTGTCGGCAAACGCGCCAATGTCATCGGCGCAGGTGTCGGCGCTGTAGTCCAGCTCCGGTCCGGTGGACGACAGGCCGCGACCGCGCACGTCCAGCACGTAGGTGTCGAAGTGCAAACCCAGGCGTTCGGCGACAAAACCCCAGGTAATCGCCGGGCTGGTGATGCCGGGAATCAGGATCAGTGCCGGGCCCTTGCCGCCGTAACGCAGGTAATGCTGGCGGATACCATTGGCCTGGACGTTGCCGCCATAGAGAAAGCTGCTCACGCCGCCACCCCCGATTTCAGTTGCTGGGCGTAGAGGTCATAGCCGTAGACCCAGTCCGGATCTTCCTGGGTGCGCAGCCAGGTGTTGGCGTTGGACACGGCCTGCACCCGGGACGCGCGTTCCTTGCGGTTGGCTTCATACAGCTCGAACGCGGTGCGGTAGTCGCCGATCCCGGTTTCCTGCAGGCAGCGCGTCAGCATCGCGGCGTCTTCGATGGCCATGCCGGCGCCCTGAGCCATATGGGGTTTCATCGGGTGGCAGGCATCGCCCAGCAATACCAGGCGACCACGGCTCCACAACGGCAGCGGGTTGCGGTTGCGCAACGGCCATTTGGTCACGCTTTCGGTGGATTCGATCAGGGCCTGGACGGTCGGGTGGTAGCCCTTGAAGGCGTCGAACATCTCCTCCCGGCTGCTGTCGACGAAGGCGCCCTGGAAGTCCCATTCCGGGTGCGGCACGCCGGTGACGTAGTAGTACTCGTCGCGCTTGCCGGTGGTGTAGTAGACCATCATGTGCCGGTCCTCGGTCCACCACTTGATGCAGTCTTCGAACTTCAGGTCGTACTTGGCCAACTGGTCGCCACGGATCAGCGCACGGTGCGCGACCCAGCCGCTGTACAGCGGTTTTTCGGCACCCAGCAGCTCTTCACGAATGCGCGAGTTGATGCCGTCGGCACCGATCACGATGTCGGCGTAGGTTACCTCGCCGTCGGCGAAAGTCAGGCGCACCTGGGTATCGGTTTCTTCAAGGGTTTCCAGGCGCTTGTTGAAGTGCAGGGTGCCGGGCTTGAGGGTGGACATCTGCAGCGCGTGCAGATCGCCGCGGTGCACGGTGATGTAGGACGCGCCGTAGCCAGTCAGGGGAATGCGTGACAGGTAGTCGCCGGTTTCACCATCGCGGCTGAACCAGTGCTCGGGGTGCGACCCCATCAGGTCCAGCTGTTTTTCGATGCCCATGCGGCGGAAGATTTTCATGATGTTGGGGCCCATGTGGATCCCGGCACCCAGGCGGGAAAACTCCGGCGCCTGCTCGTAGATGTCCACGTCGAACCCTGCCTGTTGCAGCAGGGTGGCAGCGGCGGCACCGCCAAGGCCGGCGCCGACGATTGCGATTTTTTGTGTGCTTCCCATGGGGCGTGGTCCTCTTTTTCGAATAATGGCCGGCGGCGTCTGTCCGCAAGGTTTTTAAAGTGTATACGCTCATTTTTTCAAATGAAAAGCCCACGCCTGAAAAATTGTTTTTTTGGCCATATCGATCCCCTGTAACCTGTTATCTCCATATATAACGGGGTTTGTGCGGATTCGTAACGTTTTGGCGTGGTGCTTGCAGTCCATGCTGAAATCAGTTCTCATCGTGATTAATTGGCGTATACGCTATAAAAACGCACTAGAGTGAAGCGCCCTGCAAGATCTTGGTGCAGCAGCTGAGGAGACAGGAAATGCCGGTAAGTGATTGCGAACTGACCCAGATGTTTGAGCACGTGTTGAAGCTCTCGAAGGTCGACCCGACCCAGAGCGTCGCCGTGCTCAAGAGCCATTACTCCGACCCGCGCACCGTGCGCGCCGCGATGGACGCTGCGCAGCGCCTGGGGGCCAAGGTGTATGCGGTGGAGTTGCCGTCGTTCAACCATCCCCGGGCGATGGGCAATGACATGACCGCCTACTGTGGCGACACTGCCCTGACCGGCAATATCGCGGCGCAGCGGGCGCTGGAAGCGGCCGACCTGATCGTCGACACCATGATGCTGTTGCACTCGCCGGAGCAGGAACAGATCCTCAAGACCGGCACGCGCATCCTGCTGGCGGTTGAACCCCCGGAAGTGCTGGCGCGCATGCTGCCGACCGAAGAGGACAAAGTGCGCGTGCTGGCCGCTGAAGAACTGCTGAAAAAAGCCCGCTCGATCCACGTCAAATCCCGCGCCGGCAGTGATTTCCGGGCGGCGCTGGGGCAATACCCGTCCGTCACCGAATACGGCTTTGCCGACGAACCGGGACGCTGGGACCACTGGCCGAGCGGCTTCCTGTTCTCGTGGCCCAATGAGGAAACTGCAGAGGGCGTGCTGGTGCTGGATATCGGCGACATCCTGCTGCCGTTCAAGACCTACACCCGGGAGAAAATCACCCTGGAGATCGAGAAGGGCTTCATCACCAGAATCCACGGTGGTTTCGAGGCCGAATACCTGCGCGACTACATGAAATACTTCAACGACCCCGAGGTATATGGCATCTCCCACATCGGCTGGGGCCTGCAGCCACGGGCGCAATGGACGGCCATGGGCCTGCACGACAAGAACGACGGCATGTGCATGGACGCCCGCGCGTTCTACGGCAACTTCCTGTTCTCCACCGGCCCGAACACCGAAGTCGGCGGCACCCGCAAGACCCCGTGCCACATGGACATCCCGCTGCGCAATTGCGACGTCTACCTCGATGATGAGGCCGTAGTCATCGCCGGCGACGTCGTAGCCCCTCAAGCCTCCCTGGCCCACTAAACATCCAATGTGGGAGCGGGCTTGCTCGCGAATGCGGTACGTCAGTCACACATGCGCCACCTGACACACCGCATTCGCGAGCAAGCCCGCTCCCACATTTCAACCGCGTTCCGGCAATGAGATCCTTGAGTCATTTCCACAACCCCGCCATCATGCCACCCCATCGACCACCGCCTTCCCGAGCCCGCCGTGCCTGATTCCTACGTTTTCTCCGAACAAGTCGGCCACCTGCTGCGCAAGGCCTACCAGCGTCACCTGGCGATCTTCCAGCAGAACGTCGGCGACTCCCAGCTCACCGCCGTGCAGTTCGTCACCCTGTGCGCCCTGCGCGATCACGGTGCAAGTTCGCTCACCGAACTGGTCAAGGCCACCGCCGTCGACCAGGCGACCATCCGTGGCATCGTCGAACGCCTCAAGGCTCGCGAACTGATCACCCTCGAACCCGACCCGCAGGACAAACGCAAAGTCGTGGTCAACCTATCCGACTCCGGCGCCGCCCTGGTGCAGCAAACCGTGCCCTGCGCCGCCACCATCACCGAACTGACCCTGAGCAACCTCAACCCCGCCGAACGCGTCGCCGTACTCTTCCTGCTACGCAAAATGATCGAAGACCCCCAAACCTGACCCCGATCCCCTGTGGTGAGGAAGCTATTCATCCATCTTCTGGCACCGTTTTTGCTCTACGTTGATGTAGTAACCACTTCACCCGTCAAGTGTGTCGCGAGACCCCAGGTACGCGACGCTTTTTTTTGACTGTTTGATGTAGTGGACACTTCACCAAATCCAACGGGCGAAGCGAATGACCAGCCAGAACATCACGGTAACGCTTGAGGTCAACGGCCACACCAGCGAAGTCAGCGCAATGGCCGACACCCCGCTGTTGTTGATTCTGCGCAATGACCTGCAACTCAACGGCCCCAAATACGGCTGCGGCCTGGGGGAGTGCGGCGCCTGCACGGTGATCATCGACGGCGTGGCTGCACGCTCCTGCGTCTTCCCCCTGTCGGGTGCCGTGGGCCGCAACATCGTCACCCTCGAAGGCCTCGGCACCCGCCAGACCCCGCACCCGGTGCAGCAGGCCTTCATCGATGAACAGGCCGCCCAGTGCGGCTACTGCCTCAACGGCATGATCATGACCGCCAAGGCCTTGCTCGACCGCAATCCCAACCCCAGCGAAGCCGAGGTGCGCAGCGAACTGTCTGGCAACCTCTGCCGCTGTGGCACCCATATCGAAATCCTCCGCGCGGTGCTGCGTGCCGCCCGCCAAATGCCTTGAACGTGGATCGATGACCATGACTGATGCAATCCCTTCCCGTGACCAATGGCTGGCCAAGGCCGGCGTCCTGCTGATCGTCGACGATGTGCTGCCACCTTCGGGGCCGGTAGCCAAAGGCGGCACACCGACGGTCAAGCCCAAGGAACTGGGGCTGTTTATCGCAGTGAACGATGACGGGCTGGTGTACGCCTTCAACGGCCACGTGGACCTCGGCACCGGCATTCGCACCTCCCTGGCGCAGATCGTCGCTGAAGAACTGGACCTGACCATGGACCAGGTGCGCATGGTGCTGGGCGACACCGAGCGTGCGCCGAACCAGGGCGCGACCATTGCCAGCGCAACCTTGCAGATCTCCGCGATTCCGCTGCGCAATGCCGCCGCCGAAGCCCGGCGTTTCCTGCTGGCGCGGGCGGCGCAACGCTGGTCCGTAAATGCTCAAAGTCTCAAGGTCGACGCAGGCGTTATCCGCGGCGAAGACGGGCGCACCATCACTTATGGTGAACTGGTGACGGGCGAGCATGACCAACTGCGCATCAGCGGCGATGCACCGCTCAAGGCCACCGCCGATTACCGCCTGGTGGGCAAGGGCGCAGCCCGGGTGGATATCCCGGGCAAGGCCACCGGCGAACTGACGTACGTGCACGACATGCGCGTGCCGGACATGCTCCACGGTCGGGTGATCCGCCCACCGTATGCGGGCCTGGATTGCGGTGACTTTGTCGGCAACAGCCTGCTGAAGGTCGACGAGTCTTCCATCGCCCATATCCCGGGCATTGTTGCGGTGGTGGTGATCCGTGATTTTGTCGGCGTGGTGGCCTTGCGCGAAGAGCAGGCAATCAAGGCCGCCCAGGAACTGCAGGTGCACTGGAAACCCTGGAACCACCCACTGCCGGACATGAGCGATGTGGAGCAGGCAATCCGCGACAACCCGCGGGTACGCCGCACCGTGCTCGACCAGGGCAACGTCGACGCAGCCCTGGCCGCCGCCAGCCAGCGCATGCCGCGCACCTACCTGTGGCCATACCAGATGCACGGCTCCATCGGCCCGTCCTGTGGCGTGGCGGATTATCAGCCCGGTGGCAGCCGCGTCTGGTCGGGCAGCCAGAACCCGCACCTGCTGCGGGCCGACCTGGCCTGGTTGCTGGAATGCCCGGAAGCGTCCATCGACGTGATTCGCATGGAGGCCGCCGGCTGCTACGGCCGTAACTGCGCCGATGATGTATGCGCCGACGCCTTGCTGCTGTCGCGTGCGGTGGGCAAGCCGGTGCGGGTGCAACTGACCCGCGAACAGGAGCACCTGTGGGAGCCCAAGGGCACCGCGCAATTGATGGATGTCGACGGCGGCCTGAACGCCGACGGCAGCATCGCCGCCTATGACTTTGAAACCAGCTACCCGTCCAACGGCGCGCCCACCCTGGCGCTGCTGTTGACCGGCCGGGTCGAGCCGGTGGCGGCGATGTTCGAGATGGGCGACCGCACCTCGATCCCGCCCTACGACATCGCGAACATGCGCGTCACCATCAACGACATGGCGCCGATCGTTCGCGCCTCGTGGATGCGCGGTGTGTCGGCGTTGCCCAACACCTTCGCCCATGAATCCTATATCGACGAACTGGCGTTTGCCGCCGGGGTCGACCCGGTGGAGTACCGCCTGCGTTACTTGAAGGACGAGCGCGCCATCGACCTGGTGAAATCCACCGCCGAACGCGCCAACTGGGCACCGCGTACCGCGCCGATGCAAACCGCGAATGAGGACCACCTGCTGCGTGGTCGGGGCTTTGCCTACGCGCGCTACATCCACAGCAAGTTTCCCGGCTTCGGCGCGGCGTGGGCGGCGTGGGTCGCGGACGTGGCCATCGACAAGCAGACCGGCGATGTCTCGGTGACGCGGGTGGTGATCGGGCATGACTCGGGGATGATGATCAACCCCGCAGGGGTGCAGCATCAGATCCACGGCAATGTGATCCAGTCCACCAGCCGTGTGCTCAAGGAACGCGTGACCTTTGAAGAGTCGACCGTGGCGAGCAAGGAGTGGGGCGGTTATCCGATCCTGACCTTCCCGGAAGTGCCGCAGATCGACGTACTGATGATGCCGCGCCAGGACCAGCCCCCGATGGGCGCCGGTGAGTCGGCCTCGGTGCCCAGCGCGGCGGCGATTGCCAATGCGATCTATGACGCCACCGGCATCCGTTTTCGCGAGCTGCCGATTACTCCCGAGCGGGTATTGGCGGCGCTGAATGCAGGCACCCTGGGCGAGCCGGCGAAGTCCCCGGAAAAGCGCCGCAAATGGTTGTTCGGCTCATTGTTCGCCGCCTTTGGCGCGGTGCTGGGCATGGCTGCTACCGCGTGGCCGTTTCACAGCGAAATTGCCCCGATTGCACCGCCCAGTGCAGGCACCTGGTCCAAGGCCACCCTGGAGCGCGGGCGCTTGCTGGCTGCCGTGGGGGATTGCGCGGTGTGCCACACGGCACCGGGCGGTGCCACCAATGCCGGCGGGCTGGCGATGCATACGCCGTTCGGCACCCTTTACAGCAGCAACATCACCCCGGATGAGAAAACCGGGATTGGCAACTGGTCCTACCCGGCGTTCGAGCGGGCGATGCGCGACGGCATTGGCCGCGACGGGCGCAACCTGTACCCGGCGTTTCCCTATACGGCGTTTCGCAATATCAACGATGCCGACATGCAGGCACTGTATGCCTACCTGATGTCCCAGGCGCCGGTGAGCCAGGCACCGGTGCCGAATGCGATGAAGTTTCCGTTCAATATCCGGCCGTTGATGGCCGGCTGGAATGCGCTGTTCCTGCGCCGTGGGGAAATCAGCGTGCAGCCCCAGCGCAGCGAGCAATGGAATCGTGGCGCTTACCTGGTCAACGGTTTGGGGCACTGCGCGGCGTGCCATTCGCCGCGCAACCTGATGGGGGCGGAGAAGGGCGGCAAGGCGTTCCTCGCGGGCGGCAGTGTGGACGGTTGGGAAGCGCCGGCCTTGAATGGCTTGTCCAAGGCGCCGACGCCGTGGACCGAAGACCAATTGTTCAGCTACCTGAGCACTGGTTATTCCGATGCCCATGGCGTGGCAACGGGGCCGATGGGACCGGTCGTGACTGAACTGGCGAAACTGCCCAAGACCGACATCCGCGCGATGGCGGTATACCTGGCTTCGCTGAACGACAGCGGCGCCGCCGAAGCGCAGGTGGTGGCAGCTGCGACGGTGCCCAATGCCAATGGGCGACGGGTATTCGAAGGTTCATGCAAGGCCTGCCATGCCGACGGGCAGGGCCCGAAGCTGTTCGGCGTCAGCCCATCACTGGCGACCAATACCAATGTGCACAGCGATCAACCGGACAACCTGATCAAGGTGATTTTGCAGGGCATCAGCACCCCGGCTACCCGGGATCTGGGTTACATGCCGGCGTTCAAGGACAGCCTGTCGAACACCCAAGTGGCGGAGTTGGCCGCCTACCTGCGCGGGCGCTTCGCACCCCATGCACCGCAGTGGGAAGGCCTGGAGCAAACCGTGGCACACCTGCGAGCCAATCCCGGTACCCATTGATTCACACGGTCAAAAAATGTGGGAGCGGGCTTGCTCGCGAAAGCGGTTCGTCAGTCGCCAAATATATTGACTGATACACCGCATTCGCGAGCAAGCCCGCTCCCACATTTAGATCCAGGTTCTACCGTTGGATGGGCGGTGTCACGCATACCCCGCGCAACACCAGATCACTGATAAACCCCAGCCAATCCCGCTGCTGGGTCTTATCCGCCAAATCCTCCCCCAAAAACGAACTCAGCGTGTGCTGGTTGGAGTTATAGAAGTAGCACAACGAAGCAATCATCAAGTACACATGCTTGATGTCCACATCTTCACGAAACAGCCCCTGGGCCTGGCCCGCTTCAATGATCGGCCGCAACACCCCAACCGCCTCCCCGGACAACCGCCGCAGTTCACCCGACTGCTTCGCATGCTTGCCCTGGTGCAGGTTCTCGATGCTCAGGATCGCCACAAACTCGGGATGCTTGACGTAGTAATTCCAGATAAACCCCACCAGCGCCTGCAACGCTTGCACCGGTGCAGTCAGGTCGAGCTTGAGCTTGCTTTCGGCCTTGTTGAACTGTTCATAGGTGTGCTCCAGCACACACACAAACAGGTGCTCCTTGCTGCCGAAGTAGTAATACAGCATGCGGTCGTTGGAGTCGGCCTCGCGGGAAATGCTTTCCACACGCCCGCCGGAATAGCCGTCGCGGGTGAAGACCTTGACCGCCGCCTGGAGAATCCGCGCGCGGGTCTGGTCGGCTTGCTGGGCGCGGATACCGGTCTTCTTGATCACCATCGAAAAGCCTCTGCTGCGCGGCGTAAAGGCCCGGAATATAGCATGGGCATTATTCCGTTACCGACAGGCTCTGTCACAAACGCGGCATAACGCTGGGGCTTGGATCGGAAACGTATTACTTTCTAGTTCTTCTAATAAACAGAGTATGCAGGGATGAA
This sequence comes from Pseudomonas sp. 21615526, assembly GCF_013386245.1. Classification (NCBI taxonomy): domain Bacteria; kingdom Pseudomonadati; phylum Pseudomonadota; class Gammaproteobacteria; order Pseudomonadales; family Pseudomonadaceae; genus Pseudomonas; species Pseudomonas sp. 21615526. Next base: position 136,172 of record NZ_JACAOM010000008.1, read on the forward strand.
ATACCAACCGTTTACCCGAACTTTGATTGCCACCGCGCTGGTGCTGACTGTCAGCGGCGTGCAGGCGGCCTCCCAGGCCCCGGTGGCTGGCGAAAATGGCATGGTGGTCACCGCCCAGCATCTGGCGACCCATGTGGGCGTGGATGTGCTCAAGGCCGGCGGCAACGCCGTGGATGCGACGGTGGCGGTGGGCTACGCCCTGGCCGTGGTGTACCCGGCAGCCGGCAACCTCGGCGGCGGTGGGTTCATGACCGTGCAACTGGCCGACGGCCGCAAGACCTTCCTCGACTTCCGCGAAAAAGCCCCGCTGGCCGCGACCGCCGACATGTACCTGGACAAGGACGGCAACGTGGTCCCGGACCTCAGCTCCAAGGGCCACCTGGCGGTCGGCGTTCCCGGCACTGTGTCGGGCATGGAACTGGCGCTGAGCAAATACGGCACCCTCAAGCGCGCCCAGGTCATCGCCCCAGCGATCAAGCTGGCCGAAGACGGTTTTGCCCTGGAGCAGGGCGATGTCGACCTGCTGCACACCGCCACCGACGAATTCAAGAAAGACAAAGACCTGCGCGGCATCTTCCTGCACGGCGGCGAGCCGATGCTGGTGGGCCAGAAGCTGGTGCAGAAAGACCTGGCGAAAACCCTGCGGGAAATCTCCGCCAAGGGCACCGATGGCTTCTACAAAGGCTGGGTAGCCAAGGCGATTGTGGATTCCAGCCAATCGGGCAAAGGCATCATCACCCAGGCCGACCTGGACAAATACAAGACCCGCGAACTGGCGCCCATCGAGTGTGACTACCGTGGCTACCATGTGGTGTCCGCACCACCACCGAGCTCGGGCGGGGTGGTCATTTGCGAAATCATGAACATCCTCGAAGGCTACCCGATGGCCGACCTCGGCTATCACTCGGCCCAGGGCCTGCACTACCAGATCGAAGCCATGCGCCACGCGTACGTCGACCGCAACAGCTACCTCGGCGACCCGGACTTCGTGCAGAACCCGGTCGAGCACCTGCTGGACAAGGATTACGCCGCCAAACTGCGCGCTGCCATCGACCCGCAGAAGGCCGGGATCTCCCAGGACATCAAGCCGGGCGTTTCGCCCCACGAAGGCAATAACACCACCCACTACTCTATCGTCGACAAGTGGGGCAACGCGGTCTCGGTGACCTACACCCTCAACGACTGGTTCGGCGCGGGCGTGATGGCGAGCAAGACCGGGGTGATCCTCAACGACGAAATGGACGACTTCACCTCCAAGATCGGCGTGCCGAACATGTACGGCCTGGTGCAGGGCGAAGCCAACGCCATTGCTCCGGGCAAGACGCCGCTGTCGTCCATGAGCCCGACCATCGTCACCAAGGATGGCAAGGCGGTGATGGTGGTGGGTACGCCGGGTGGCAGCCGTATCATCACGGCCACGTTGCTGACCATCCTCAACGTGATCGACTACAAGATGAACATCCAGGAAGCCGTGGACGCCCCGCGTTTCCACCAGCAATGGCTGCCTGAGGCGACCAATATCGAACGCTTTGCCCTGAGCCCCGACACCCAGAAAATCCTCGAAGGCTGGGGCCACAAGTTTGCCGGCCCGCAGGACGCCAACCACCTGGCGGCGATCCTGGTAGGCGCGCCGTCCCTGGACGGCAAGCCGGTCGGCAATAACCGTTTCTATGGGGCCAACGACCCTCGGCGCAATACCGGGTTGTCGCTGGGCTACTAAAGCCCGCGGATCAGCTCCAGCACCTCGGCCTTCTTCAGCGGGTGCTTCAGGCGTTGCGAGAGCAGCGCCATGGCCCGCTGATGTTCACAGGCAACTACCGCTTCCACTTCGTCGCCCTGGCAGAGCAGGGCGATGAAGTCGTGGCGCTGCAGGTCGCCTTCCACGTGGAGCTGATTCCAGTGGCGGGGGTGGCCCAGCAGTTCAAAGGTCTTGCCGAAGTGATACGTCCAGAAGAACGGCACATCGGCAAACACCTGTTGTGCGCCCAGCATATTGCGCGCCGCCAGCACCCCGAGTTGCTGCGCCACACGCCAGTGTTCGATGCGCACGGGTTGGCCGTTCCATGGAAAGGTCACCATATCGCCCGCCGCCCATAGTCCGGGCGCGACAGACAAACCGGCATCGGCTTTCAGCGACTGGTCCTCGGCTTTTTCCAGCCCCTCGACAAACCCCGTGGCAGGCATGACGCCGACGCCTATCAGTACCAGGTCTGCGGCCAATCTGTGGCCGTTTTTCAGCACCACCGTCGTCACGTCCATGTGGCCTTCCAGGCGTGCAGGCTCGCTGGCGGTGTGGAATATCACGCCGTTGGCTTCATGCAATTGGCGCAGTGAGGCACCGATGCGCTTGCCCAGTTGGGCCGCCAGCGGAATCTCGTGACGGCCCACCACCTGCACCGTCAACCCGCGCTTGCGTAAGGCGGACGCGGCTTCCAGGCCGATAAAACTGTCGCCGATGATCACTGCGCACGAGCCCGGTTGAGCCGCCTTGACGATACGCGCCGCATCGTCCCGGGAGCGCAACACGAACACGTTGTTGAGTACGGTGCCCGGAATATCCAGCGGCCTGGCTTCGCCGCCGGTGGCCAGCAGTGCGGCGTCGTAGTCGAAATGGCGACCGTCCGCAAGCTCGAGGCGCTTGGCTTGAGGGTCGAGGTGGCGCACTTCGCCGTGGATCCGCGACGCGTGGCAGGTGGCCTCGTCCAGCAAGGGCGGTGTTTCCTGCGGCGGCATCTCGCCGCAGATGACGAATTTGCTCAGGGCGGTGCGGTCGTAGGCGGGGTCCTGTTCCTGGTCGATCCACAACAACCGGCCGCTGAAACCCTTGCGGCGCAGCGTGGCCACGGCCGCCGAACCGGCTGCACCGGCGCCAATCACGATAAAGCAGCGCGAATCGTTGGTGTGCGGGGCAACGGGCGAGGGCAGTGCCTCGTCGCCCACACTGACCACGCCGTCGTGAATCTCCACCGGGTACTGCTTGAGCTGCACCAGCGCGGGCGGCTCGCAGACCTGGCCGTCATCCACCCGGAAGGCCGCCTTGTGCCACGGGCAAATGATCCTCCCGTCACAGACCACGCCTTGCTCCAGGGGCGCCCCGGCGTGGGGGCAATCCGCCTGATAGGCACGAACCTCGCTACCCGAACGCACCAGCAGGATGTGATGGGCGGCGGTTTCAACACGAACGCCACGGTCTTCGGGCAAGTTGATCAAGCGGGCAACGATGCGCATGTTCATAGGCCAATCTCCTTTTAAGGATTGACCTGTGCCCCAGGTAGAGGACTGCGTTGACCCGATAACCGGTCTTCAGCCCTGCGCGCCAGAGCGTTGAAAGTGGGCCATGCCTAACGAGCGGTGCATGAAAACCGTCCCCGCCGGTCAATCCAGCAGTTGTTCCACAGCTGAAAAGGCCTGGTCCTGGCGTGCTTGCCAATCCCCACGGATGACCCGTAGCGGTAGATGATGTTGCTCCAGCCAGTCACGACTGGCCTGAAAAAACGCCAGGCGATCGGCAAACTCCGGCTGGCAGCGCTGGCCATCGGCGGTCCACTCCACGTCTTCCGGCGACAGCAGCAGGTGCAGGTCGTAGTGGCGGGCGAGCAGTTCGCTGTCGAGCCACGCCGGGTAGTCGCCAAACAGGGTCTGGCTCCACAGCTTGTTGGTCAGCAGGTTGGTGTCGAGGATCAGCAACGCCGGCTGCGCGGCGCGGGCGGCATCTTCCCAGGCCAACTGGCCCCGGGCGATCTCCGGGATATCCGCCAAGGTGGTATCGCGCTGGTGGTGGTCGATGAAATGACGTACGTATTCGCCCACCATTACCCCGCCAAAATGTGCCTGCAACTGGGCGGCCAGCCAGCTTTTACCGCTGGATTCCGGGCCGGCCAGTACCACCACCTTCATGCGTGCAGCGCCGGGTCGGCGCGCCATTCACGCCAGCCCTGCACGGCGATCACGGTGAACAAGGCGTAGAGCGCGGCGGTGAGGTACAGGCCTTTGTAGAGGAACAGCCCGACGAAGATCACATCCACGGTGATCCACAACGGCCAGCACTGCACGCGTTTTTGCGCCATCCACATCTGCGCCACCAGGCTGAAGCCGGTCAGGGCCGCGTCCAGCCAGGGTTGGGCGGCGTCGGTCCAGTGGGCCATGGCTGCGCCCAGCAACAGGCTGCCCACAGCACCCACAGCCAGGCCTTGCAGGATCGGTTGCAGGCCCAGGCTGGTGACTTGCCGGCCTTGCTTGACCTCACCGGCGCGGGTCCACTGCCACCAGCCGTAGAGTTGCAGGGCGGCGTAGATCACTTGCAGGAGCATGTCGGAGTAGAGCTTCACATCGAAGAAGATCCAGGTGTACAGCAGCACCATCACCAGGCCTATGGGCCAGCACCACGGGTTCTGTTTAACCGTCAACCAGACAGCGATCACCCCCAGGGCGGCGGCAAACAGTTCAAGCCCGGACATGGCGGTTCCTTGGGGGAGTCGAAGAGGGCGCTGATTGTAACCAATGTGGGAGCGGCGGTGCGACGATAGATCGTTCCCACGCTCTGCGTGGGAATGCAGTTCCGGACGCTCCGCGTCCCGGCTCTGCGCAACGGTGACGCAGAGCGTCACAGGATGCGTTCCCACGCAGAGCGTGGGAACGATCATCGGCGTCAGACCTTGAACTGGCGCAGAAGGCTGTCGAGTTGTTCGCTCAGGCCTTTCAAGTGCGCACTCGCGACGCTGGACTGCTGCGCCGCCAGCGCGGTGCTGTGGGACAAGCCGGCTGCCTGGGTGACGTTCTGGTTGATGTCTTCCACCACATGCGCCTGCTGCAACGTGGCACTGGCAATCGAGGCGTTCAGCCCGTTGAGATTACGCAGCGCCTGGCCGATGGCAGTCAGGCTCGCTCCCGCCTGGCCTGCTTGTTCGATGGTCAGTTGCGAGGCCTGGTGGCTGTCGCTGATGACCTTGACCGCTGCCTCCGAATGGCCTTGCAGGCGCTCGATCATCGCCTGGATCTCTGCCGTGGATTTTTGCGTGCGCTGGGCCAGCAGCCGTACTTCGTCGGCCACCACCGCAAAACCACGGCCTTGCTCCCCGGCGCGGGCCGCTTCGATGGCGGCGTTGAGGGCCAGCAAGTTGGTCTGGTCGGCAATCGAGCGGATCACTTCCAGCACGCCGCCAATCTGCGTGCTTTCAGTCGACAGCGTCCGGATCACCTCCACGGCCTGGCTGATGGTGCCGGAGAGCTGGTCGATCCGTTGCAGGCTGCCATCGATATTGAGCTGGCCCTGTTCGGCCTGCACCTGGGCATCGCGCATTTCGCTGGCGGCATGCTCGGCATTTTTGGCCACGTCCTGTACGCCATAGGTGACTTCATTGATCGCCGTCGCCACCAGTTCCATCTGCTGCGATTGCTGCTGGCTGCGGTCATGGGCATCGCTGGCGTTGCTGCCCAGCTCGGTGGACGACTGGCCCAAGGCGTTGGCGCAGGTCTGCAACTGGCCCACTACCTGCCGCAGCTTGGCGGTAAAGCTGTTGAAGTGCCGCGACAATTGAGTGACTTCATCCTGGCCATGGGTGTCGAGGGTGCGGGTCAGGTCGCTTTCGCCACTGGCGATATTGGCCATCGCATTCACTGCCTGCTGCAACGGGCGCACGATGCTGCGGGCGATCAGCACCACCAGCAGGGCCATGATCAGCGCGATCACCAGGCCAACCACCGAGGCTTTCCACACCTGGCCGCGGAACTCGCCTTGCACGTCATCGACATACACGCCGGAACCGATGATCCAGCCCCAGGGTTCGAACAGCTGGATATAGGAGGTCTTGGCCACCGGCGCATCGGCGCCGGGCTTGGGCCAGCGGTAATTTACCATCCCCGCGCCCTTGGCCTTGGCCAGGATCACGAACTCGTTGAACACCGCAAAGCCGTCCGGATCGCGGATGGCCGACAGGTTCTGGCCGTCGAGCTTGGGGTTGGCCGCGTGCATGATCATCACGGGCGTGAGATCGTTGATCCAGAAGTAGTCGTCCTTTCCGTAGCGCAAGCCACGTACCGCGCTCAAGGCTTGCTTCTGCGCCGCTTCACGGGTCAGGACGCCACTGGTTTCGAGGCTGTGATAATAAGTCAGGATCCCGCTGGCGGTTTGCACCACGCGCTGGGTCTGCTCACTCTTGGCCTGGTACAGGTCGCCATGAATCTGCTTGAGCATAAGCAGGCCGAGGGTTAGCAGCATCAGCACGGCGACGATCAGGATCAGCCAGAGGCGCCGGCTGATAGACATATTGCGCAAACTGTTCATGGTCCTGTCACTCCGTGTTCTTATAATTTTGGGTGCTGCATCGACATTTCCGGCTTGTCTGATAGGCTTTCGGCCCAGAATCAAAAAACCTGAGTCCTGCCTGATTTTTCACGGAATTTTCGCAGTTCGGCCTTGATTATTTGCGCTGTGCTTGCAGCGCACTCTTCGTTAGTGAACGTCTAAAAAATATCAACGAGGCATGCCGTGGGCATGACCTTTGGGGGAATCGATGGATCTTTGGACCGCCGTACAGGCACTGATACTCGGCGTTGTAGAGGGGCTGACGGAGTTTTTGCCGATCTCCAGTACCGGGCACCAGATTATCGTGGCCGACTTGATCAACTTCGGTGGCGAACGCTTTGAAGCGTTCAATATCATCATTCAGCTGGGCGCGATCCTGGCGGTGGTGTGGGAGTTTCGACGCAAGATTCTCGACGTGGTCATTGGCTTGCCGACCCAGCGCAATGCCCAGCGTTTCACCGTCAACCTGATCATTGCCGTATTGCCGGCGGTGGTGCTGGGGGTGATTTTCGCCGACCTGATCAAACACTACCTGTTCAACCCGATCACCGTTGCGGCGGCGTTGGTGGTGGGCGGCGTCATCATGTTGTGGGCCGAGCGCCGCCAGCATGAAGTGCACGCCGAAACCGTCGACGACATCACCTGGAAGGACGCGATCAAAGTCGGCTTTGCCCAGTGCCTGGCGATGATCCCGGGCACCTCGCGCTCGGGCGCTACCATCATTGGCGGCCTGTTGTTCGGCCTTTCACGCAAGACCGCCACCGAGTTCTCGTTTTTCCTGGCGATGCCGACCATGGTCGGCGCAGCGGTGTATTCGGGCTACAAGTACCGTCACCTGTTCCAGCCGGATGACCTGCCGGTGTTTGCCATCGGCTTTGTCACCTCGTTCATCTTCGCGATGATCGCGGTCAAGGCGCTGCTCAAGTTCATCGCCAGCCACAGCTACGCGGCGTTCGCCTGGTACCGGATCGCCTTCGGCCTGGTGATCCTGGCCACCTGGCAGTTCGGCTGGATCGACTGGTCGGCCGTCAAGCCATGATCATCCAGCATCCGCGCTTCAAGGCGTTGGTGTTTGCACTGTTGTGCGCCGCGCCGCTGTTTGGTGCGGCGCTGCTGGGGTACCGCGGGGTTTCGCTGATCCCGCTGGTGGCCTATGGCGTGGTCAGCGTGGTGGCGTTCCTGCTGTACTGGAGCGACAAGCGCAAGGCGCGCGAAGACAGCTGGCGCACCCCGGAAAACGTCCTGCACGCGGTGGAGCTGGCAGGCGGTTGGCCGGGGGCGTTGATTGCCCAGCAGGTGTTCCGCCACAAGACGCGCAAGGTGTCTTATCAGGTGGTGTTCTGGCTGATCGTGTTGCTGCACCAGGTGTTCTGGATTGATCAGCTGTTCCTGGGTGGCACGCTACTCTCGATCTTCTAGCAACAAGCCGACCTGCGTGCGCTTGGGCAGCTTGCTCACCACCAACTGGTGGGAACGCTGCAACAGGCCACGCAGTTCCTCGGCGCCCAGCGGGTAGGGCGTTTCCATGATGATCCACTGCGCCCGCGCCAGGTACGGCGCCGGGTGGAGGCCGGGGCGATCCACATGGCCCAGGAACAGCTCCTTGTCGACCTTGAAGGCCAGCGAGTCGCCCCGTAGGTTCTGCAAGGCAAACATCTTGTTGCCGGCAATCGAAAACACCCGCACGCCGCCCCATTTGTAATCTTCCCGCGCGCCGGGCAAACCCAGGCAAAACGTGGCGACTTGTTCTTCGGTCATTCTCATAGCAAACGGTCTCCGCAACCTTTGAAGGCGTTATCCAGGTGGTCGATCCAGGCCCGCACGGCCGGCAACACGCCGCGCCGATGTGGGTACACCGCCTGCAACCAGCCACCCGGCAATGACCATTCGGGCAAGAGCTGCACCAATTGGCCGTTGGCCAATTCCTCCTCGCAATACATCATCGGCAGCACGGTAAACCCCAGGCCGGCGAGGGCGCAGGCCTTGCGTACCAGGAAATCATCGATCCCCAGCCGCGCTTCCATCACCAGGTCGTGGCTGCTGCCCTCCGGGCTGAGCATGCGGAAGTGCACCATGCGGTCTGCTTCCAGGGCGCCCAGCACCGGCAGTTGCTTGAGGTCTTCCAGGGTGTCGATCTGCCGCTCACGCACAAAGTCGGGGCTGGCGACAATCGCGGTCTGGGCCTGGCGCAGGCGCTTGGTCACCAGCAGCGGGTCTTCATCCCCAAGCTCGCGCACGCGCAAGGCCACATCAATGCCTTCGGCCACCAGGTCGACGCGGCGGTTGACCAGGTTCATCTCCAACTGCACCAGCGGGTTGGCGGTGAGAAACTCTGCCACCACGGTCTGCAGGAATTGGTGAGCCAGGCCCACGGGGCTGCTGACCCGCAGCCGACCGCGGGGTTCGCTGGACATGCTGGCCACTGCCTCGTCGGCCATTTCCGCCTCCAGCAGCATTGCCTGGCAGTGGCGCAGGTAGCGTTCACCCACGGCGGTGAGGGTCAGTTGGCGGGTGGTACGTTGCAGCAAGCGGGCGCCGAGGCGTTCTTCCAGCTCGGCAATGCGCCGCGACAGCCGCGACTTGGGAATCCCCAGCAGTCGCCCGGCAGCGGCGAAACCGCCGGCTTCCACCACCTTGGCGAAGTAGTAGAGGTCATTCAGATCTTGCATGGTCGGCCTATTGTCCTGTCAGTGGGACGAATAATCGCATATTGCCTGACTAATCGCTGATTGGTTTCATCTGTAGGCTTATTTCCATTCCGTCGCCCTTGGCGATGCTTACTTGGAGATTAACCATGAAACTGTTGCATATCGATTCCAGCATCCTCGGCGACAACTCGGTTTCCCGTCAGTTGAGCGCAGGTGTCGTCAAGACCTGGCAGGCGGCCGAGCCAGGCGTTGAAGTGACCTACCGTGACCTGGCCAGCGAAGGCATCAACCACTTTTCCGGCGTGACCCTGGGTGCACTGGGCACCGCTGCCGAACTGCGTGATGCCGTACAGAAACATGAAGCCGAGCTGAGCGCCAACACCCTCGCCGAATTCCTCGCGGCCGACGCCATCGTCCTGGCTGCGCCGATGTACAACTTTACCATCCCGACCCAACTCAAGGCCTGGATCGACCGTATCGCCGTCGCCGGCCAGACATTCCGCTACACCGAAAACGGTCCTGAAGGCCTGGCCGGAGGCAAGAAAGTCATCATCGTGTCGACCTCCGGCGGCCTGCACGTTGGCCAGCCGACCGGTGTGGCTCACGAAGACTACCTGAAAGTACTGCTGGGCTTCCTCGGCATCACCGACATCGAAATCGTCCGCGCCCACGGCCTGGGCTATGGCGATGAAGTGCGCAGCAAGGCGATCAGCGACGCCAACGCAGTGATCAACGAACAATTGTTTGCCGCAGCGTAAGACTTGTGTAAATTTTGCTGTTCCTCGATATCAATCTGATTCGAGGCGCCTAAACTCTGTATTCTGCTCGCCTGAAAAGCGATCGGAGTACGGAGTTTTTTCGTTTACCCGCTGTCACTACTTTGGCCCAGGTTATGCACGCATGGGTAAACCCTGCCAGTCCGAGCGCCTGAACCATGGATACTTCAACAGCTACGCGGGCTTACGCAACAAAGGTGGACATCCCCATGATGCGTCTTTGTGCAGTCTTGGTTCTCTCCCTGCTCGGCGGCCTGATTTCAGTGCAAGCCGCGCCCGCGCCGCACCCCCATTGGAGTGTGGGCTTCCACCGCATGACTTTTCTCGACCCGCTGGATCTGCAGCCGATGAAAGCCGTCGCGTTCTACCCGTCCACCGGCCTGGAACACACCACCCAGGTGGGCGCTTATCACATCGCCGCCACTGAAGACTCGAAAATCGCCATCGGCCGCTTTCCAATGCTGATGCTGTCCCACGGCAATACCGGCACGCCCCTGGCCCTGCACGACCTCGCCACCTCCCTGGCGCGCAAGGGGTTTGTGGTGGTGGCGGTGCTGCACCCTGGCGACAACTACAAGGATCACAGCCGGCTGGGCACCTTGAGCAACCTGTACGGGCGCCCGATCCAGATTTCCGAAGCGATCACCGCCACCCTCGGCGACCCGATGCTGTCGCCATTCGTCAACGTCGACCAGGTAGGCGTCATCGGTTATTCGGCCGGTGGCGAAACCGCGCTGATCCTCGCTGGCGCCAAGCCGGACCTCGACCGCCTGCGCCGCTACTGCCAGCAACGCCCGGAAGATCGCGACGCCTGCACCACCAAGGGCGAGTTGATCGTCGACCGCGACGACCTGCAACCGCAGGCCGACCCGCGTATCCATGCCTTGATGTTGATGGCGCCGTTGAGCCTGATGTTTGGCCGCCACACCCTGGCGGACGTGCATGTACCGGTGCTGCTCTACAGCGGCGACGGCGACAAGCTGGTGGCCGTGGACAAGAACGCCGAGGCCCTGGCGCGCAAACTGCCGGAGCCGCCGGACTTCAAGCTGCTGGCCGGGGCAGGGCACTTTGTGTTCATGGCGCCTTGCGACGAGAGCCAACTGGCCGCGATGCCCGCCATGTGCACCGATGCCGACGGAGTTGACCGTGAAAGCATCCACCGCGACCTGATTTCCGAGGCCGGGCGGTTCTTTAATCACACCCTCGGGCAATCCACCCGGGCGGGCTTGCAGACGGCTGATCAGTAAGCGCGGCGCTTGAGCAGCAACGTCAGGCCCAGGCCGGTGACCGAGAGCAGGGCGGCGCAGAAGAAGATCCACGAGTAGCCCAGGTTCAGCGCCACCGCACCCATCACCGGCCCGGCAATGGCCAGCGCCAGGTCAAAAAACACCGCATATGCACTCAACCCGGCGCCCCGGCTGCTGTTGGGCACCTGCTTGATCGCCTCCACGCCCAGCGCCGGGTACACCAGCGACAGACCAAAGCCGGTCAGCCCGGCGCCGATCAAGGCCACGCCGGTGGACGGTGCCAGCCACAGCAGCGTCAGGCCCAGGGTTTCGATGGTCATGCAGGCAATCGCCGCGGTGAAGCCGCCGAAGCGGTTGATGGCAGAGATAAACACCAGCCGTGACAGGATGAAACACACGCCAAATACCGTCAGGCACCAGGCTGCGCCCGTCCAGCCACGGCTCAAGTAGTAGAGGGTGATAAACGTGGTGAGTGTGCCGTAGCCAATCGATGCCAGACACAGGCTGGCGCCGAACGGCGCGATACGCCCGAATACCGCCCAGAAGGGCAGCCGCTCGCCGCGCACCACGGGCACCGAAGGTTTGTTGCGAATCAGCAGCAGGCCCAGGGCGGAAAGTGCCGTGAGGGCGATTCCGAGGCTGGTGTAGCCGTAGTCGGCAACCATCACCACCCCAAGCGGTGCACCAATGGCAATCGCGCCGTAGGAGGCGATGCCGTTCCACGAGATCGATCGTGCCGTATGTTCGGCACCGACCGCGCCCATGCACCAACTGATGGTGCCGACGCCGATCAGGCCCTGCGCGACGCCGAGTAACAGCCGGCCGACAATCAATATGCCGAGGCTCAGCAACGGCAGGCTTTGCACCAGCGTGGCGATGAACGTCAGCACCCCGCTCAGCAGAATCCCGCTCAGGCCCAGCACGATAGCGCGCTTGGTGCCCACGTTGTCCGACATGCGCCCCGCCATGGGGCGGCTGAGCAGCGTGGCCAGGTATTGCGAGCCGATGGTTATCCCGGCGACCACCGCGCTGAAGCCCAGCTCACCGTGGACATAGCCGGGGATGACGGCAATCGGCAGGCCGATACAGATAAACGCGATAAAGGTGTAGAAAACGATGGAGACGATCTGCAGGGTGATCGACAAGGAACTGGGGGTGGCGGGCTGTGTGGCAGACATGGGGAC
>NZ_JACAOM010000079.1:0-50267 GCF_013386245.1 Pseudomonas sp. 21615526
TCGATGCACCTGAACTTCGGTATCGATGTGATCAACCAGATCAAAATCGAAAACCCGCACTTGTGGGATGCCGAGATGAAGGAAGAAGCGACCCAGATGATCCTGCAAGGGACTCAGCTGGAGATTGAATACGCGCGTGACACCATGCCACGCGGTGTGTTGGGCATGAATGCGGCGATGATGGAGGATTACCTCAAGTTCATCGCGAATCGTCGTCTGTCGCAGATTGGTCTGAAGGAAGAGTATCCAGGGACGACTAACCCATTCCCGTGGATGAGCGAGATCATGGACTTGAAGAAAGAGAAGAACTTCTTCGAGACCCGTGTGATCGAGTACCAGACTGGCGGCGCGCTGAGCTGGGATTGATTCCTTAGCCAACTGAAAAGCCCTGACTTGTTCAGGGCTTTTTTGTATTTGCAGAGTGCCAAATCCTACAGCCCAGTAGGAAATTTCGTAGACGTGCTAGTGGCCACTCAGTATCGTCCGAGGACTTTCTACCCTCGGCGACTGTATGGATATTACAAAAGACAGCATCGACTGGAGCGACGAGGAATTAGCCGCGGCAGTCGAGACCTACTTGAAGATGTTGGCGTTGGAGAAGAGCGGCCAACCCTTTAATAAAGCCCATGAAAACCGATTGCTACGTCAGGGACCAATCGCAGGTCGTACAGAAGGCTCCATCGAGTTTCGCATGCAGAATATCTCTGCGGTTCTGGTCCAAATGGGCCTGGATCGAATCAAGGGGTACAAACCTGCAAATAACGTGGGCTCGGGAGTAGAACAACAGATTCGCAAAGCCCTCACTGCCCTTCGTATATTTGAATCAGATGAAACAGCGCAAACTGCAGATGAACAAATCCTCGTCCGCCGAGCCTCCAAGCTACTGCAGCAGCCCATCGAGAAGGTGCCGGACGGAATTGCGAAGCCACAGAAAGTGTCCATTGTCGGTACGGCTTTTGTTCGCGATCCCAAAGTACGCGCTTGGGTATTGAATGAGGCCAATGGCATTTGCGAAGGCTGCGGTTCAAACGCTCCCTTCGAAGTGGATGGCTTGCCATTTCTTGAAGTACATCACGTCAAGCACCTCGCCCAGAAGGGTTCGGATCGCATCACCAATGCTGTAGCCTTGTGCCCGAATTGCCATCAGCGTTGTCACCGATCAAGTGACCGCGGTGACTTCACCAAAGGGCTTTACTCGAAAATCGAAAGATTGAAAGAAGAGTAAACTTCTGTGGTCACAACTGATGTATTACCAAAATTACGAGATAGGACCGAGACCCGCCCGTGAACCCAGACATGCTCGAATCCGGCCCCTTGGATGCCAAAGTACTCTCCGTCTTTGACTTCGACGGCACCCTGACCCACCACGACAGCTTCGTGCCGTTCCTGAAGTTCGCCTTTGGTAAAGGCGAGTTCGTGCGCAGGATGGTGAAGCTGGCGGTGCCTGGCGCGCAGTTTCTGTTGCGCGTCATTAGCCGTGATGAGCTCAAGGCGCAGTTGATCCGCACCTTTATGACCGGCGTGGATAAGGCGTGGGTTCAGCAGAAAGCGGAAGCGTATTGCCAGGCCTATTGGAACAAGTTGATGCGGCCAACCGGGCTGCAATCGGTGGCCGATGAGGTGAAGTCCGGGGCGGTGGTGACGCTGTGTTCGGCATCGCCAGCGTTGGTGTTGCAGCCGTTTGCGGATCGGCTTGGGATCAAGTTGATAGGCACTGAGCTTGAGGTGGTTGACGGAGTATTGACGGGCAAGCTCACCGGGAATAATTGCCGGTGTGAGAATAAGGTGCTTCGGCTTGAGGCGGTTTATGGGGATCTGGGGGAGTATCGGCTCAGGGCCTGGGGTGATACGCGCGGGGATCGGGAGTTGTTGGCGGCGGCGCAGGATGCGCATTTTCGGCATTTTCATGCGAAGAAGAAACGAATCAAGCAACGCTGAATCGCCTGGACGACCTATCGGTGTGCGCTGGATTGACTGCCTTAGGCGGCGATCCAGTTTTCCACGATCAAGCCATTCACTCGCTTGAACTCACCTTCGTTGTTAGTCACCAAGACCAATCCTGAGCTTCTGGCGTGGCCCGCGATGTGCAGGTCATTTACGCCGATTGGAGTGCCCTTCTTTTCGAGATCGGAGCGGATCGAGCCGTAGTGAAAAGCGGCCTTGTCATCGTAGTGAATGACGTCAAGCCGGGAGATGAAGTCCTCCACCGCCCGAGTATTTCTCTCAACAAACTGGCTTTTTTCGGCCCCGTGCATCAATTCCGCAAGGGTGATCGAAGAGATCACCATACGACCTACATTCGCATTGAATTTTTCCAGTATTTCCATAGGCCGACGCTTGATGATGTAGATCACGATGTTCGTATCAAGCATGTACTTAATCATCAAAGGACTCTCGCTCTTGCTGGGTTTGGTCGGCGCGCTCCTCCATAAAATCATCAGATACCGATTCGCTTGCAAGGAAAAAGCTGTCCCAAGTGTTTTCAACCGGCGAAATAATCAGTTCGCGCCCCACGGCACGCACCTCTACAGTTTTCACCCCAGCGGGAAAACGCATGTCAGCAGGGATGCGGATATTTTGTGTACGGTTATTGGTGAAGATCGTTCCAGTAGACATAAGGAACACCTCTCAAGGCATGGGAAGACAGGTAAGAATGATAGTTTGCAGATGCTCTATTGCATAGCTCTATAGCAGCTACCCGACAAGCGTAGCCGAACAGGTAGCTGTTGGTGGCGGCGCAGGAGGCGCATTTTCATGCGAAGAAGAGTTTGGGCAAGTTGCGGCGGTGATGCGGGTGGATAGGGTCTGCGGGTAGACCGAGTTGATCCCATCACAGCCTCGCTGGGGCTCGACAGCTCCCACAGGGGGTCTCTGTATGTCCTCAGGGTTGGATGAGCGGATTAGATTGGCGCTTTCAGATCCACGCCCAATGCCGTTGCGAAGGCTTTGACCAGCGGGCTTCGTGGGGCGTTGTGGCGCAGGATAAGGTTGAACGCTGTGCTCAGGTGGATCTGCTCCGGGCATAACACGCGCAGGCGCCCTTCCTTCACCAGCGGCGCGGCGTAGTGTTCCGGGAGGAAGCCCAGGAAGCGGCCGGTGAGGATGAGGATGGCCACGGCTTCAACCTGTGAGGCCGAGGCGGACTGACTGTCGTAGCTGACGAAGTTGGCCTTGTCGCTGTGGATCGCGTAACGATGGTTGACCACTTCATGCTGGCGCAACACATCTGCGTTGATGTCACTCGCTTCAAACAGCGGATGCCCGACGGCGCAGTACGCGTGGGACTTTTCTTCGTACAGCGGGAAATAATCGAATTCTTCCCGTCGCTGGTACACCGGGACGATGCCGACAATCAGCCGCCCTTCCACCACGCCCCGTTCAACTTCGTCCAGTTGCGAGGCATGTAGACGTAATCTTATTTTTGGCGACTCTGTATGTAATCTTCCCAGCGCGTTAATCAATGGTGAATTAACGTCGGAGACGGTGTTATCAATAACGCCCACACTAAGGTCGCCGATCAGTTCATTCTGCGCCGAACTAAGCTTGTCTCTGAAACTGTCTACCGAGGCAAATAATTCAATGGACGCTTGATAGACTAATTTGCCTTCTTCGGTCAGGCCAAACCCTTCCCGCCCTCGCGTACACAGGCGCATGCCGATGCGAATTTCCAGGTCGGAAATCTGCTTGCTGATCGCCGCCAGGCCCACATTCAGCTCGTTCTGCGCCGCGCTGAAGCCGCCCGCTTCGACCACAGCCTTGAACACCCGCAGCAATTTGAAGTCCAGGCCGCTGAGTTGCAGGGGCGGTCTTGTGCCGGGTTTTGGCGGTATGTTTCCAGAATTGGAAAGTGGGGTTTCCATAATACGTGTTGACCTCAAGTGCCATATTCAACAGGCTTTGACCTACTCCATGAACATCGCCGGGCGGCAATAATGAACATACTTAACCGCCCTTGGCAACCTTGAATATAGCGGGTTGAACAGCTTTTACCGGCTGATTTAACGCCCATAAAAACCTGACACTACGATCAGGACTTTTCGTTTTGCTACTGCCCTCCGAATCCATAAGGCCAAGCCACGTCCATCGGGCTTGTCACTTCTAAAAACAAGCGTGAGGAACACCATGTCTCAGCCCACCGATCGCCTCTGGGGTGCTCGTTTCAAGTCCGGCCCGTCTGCTGCTTTGGCGGCGCTGTCCCGTTGCCCCGAGCGCTATTTTCGCCTGACGCCCTATGACCTGGCTGGCTCCCGGGCCCATGCCCGTGAGTTGCAGCGCGCCGGGTTGTTGGATGAGTCGGAAACCTTGCGCACCCTGGAAGCGCTGGACCGGATTGGTGAGGACTTTGCCGCTGGCCGCCTGCACCCGACGCTGGATGACGAGGATGTGCACACCTTCATCGAGCGGGTGTTGACCGAGCGTTTGGGCGCCCTGGGCGGCAAGTTGCGCGCCGGGCGTTCGCGCAATGACCAGACGGCCAACGATTTGCGCCTGTTCCTGCGAGACCACGCGCGCACCATCACCACCGAGGTGTTGGGCTTGCAGCAGGCGCTGGTGGACCAGGCCGAGCAGCATATCGAGAGCATCTGCCCGGGCTTCACCCATTTGCAGCAGGCGCAGCCGATTGTGTTCGCCCATCACTTGCTGGCCCATGCGCAATCGATGCTGCGGGATGTGCAGCGCCTGGTGGATTGGGATGCGCGTACGGCGTTGTCGCCGTTGGGTGCTGCGGCGATGGCGGGCTCGGCGATTGCGCGCCAGCCGGAGCATTCGGCCAAGGAGATGGGTTACACCGGGCCGTGCGAAAACTCGATTGATGCTGTAGCCAGTCGTGACCACGTGGCGGAGTTTCTGTTTGTGGCGGGCATGCTCGGGGTGAATATTTCGCGGCTGTCGGAGGAGTTTTGCCTGTGGTCGTCGCGGCAGTTTCGCTGGGTGCAGTTGGACGATGCCTACGCCACCGGTAGCTCGATCATGCCGCAGAAGAAGAACCCGGACATTGCCGAATTGGCGCGGGGTAAAGCGGGGCGGTTGATTGGCAACCTGACCGGGCTGATGTCCACGCTCAAGTCGTTGCCGCTGTCGTACAACCGCGATTTGAGTGAAGACAAGCACAGTGTGTTGGACAGCGTGGATACGTTGCTGCTGGTGCTGCCGGCGATGGCCGGGATGGTCGCGACGATGAAGGTGCAGGTGGAAGAGCTGCGGCGTCAGGCGCCAATGGGTTTCACATTGGCAACTGAGGTGGCGGATTGGCTGGCCACTCGTGGTGTGCCATTCAAGGAGGCCCATGAGATTACCGGTGCCTTGGTGCAGGCCTGTGAGAAGCATGAAATTGAATTGTGGGAAGCCTCGCCGGCGTTGTTGGCAGAGGTGGATACGCGGCTGACGCCGCAAGTGCGTGAGTGCCTGACCCTGGAAGCGGCGATTGCGGCGCGCAGTGGTTGGGGCGGTACGGCGCCGGATCGGGTGCGGGAGCAGATTGGGCGGTTGAAGGTGGCCCTGGCTGCGCAACAGAAGTGGGCAGAAAACTACACCGGCTTTCGAATTTAAAGATCGTTCCCACGCTCTGCGTGGGAATGCCTCTTGTGACGATCCGCGTCACGCTTTGGGGACGCAGAGCATCCCTTGCTGCATTCCCACGCAGAGCGTGGGAACGATCAGTGTATTCAGTTGTTTTGGAGAGTCACCATGAAACAAACCCCGGCAGAGCGCTTGCAAGCCGAGCGCCAGCAGACCGAGAGCCAGTTCGATATCACCCAGTACGAGCACGTGCCGCGTCGCTATTACGGGCGGATGTTTTTTGCCACGTTGATCGTGATCGCACTGGCTGCCTTGCTGCGTGCATTCGCCAACGGCCAGATCGAATGGTCCTACATCGGTCAGTTCCTCACGTCCGAGGCGATCATCTGGGGCCTGGTGAACACCATCATCATGTCGATCCTGGCCATGGCGCTGGGCGTGGTGATCGGGGTGATCACGGCGATCATGCGCATGTCGGCCAACCCGATCCTGCGTTACGTGGCCATCACCTACACCTGGCTGTTCCGGGGTACGCCGCTGATTCTGCAACTGCTGTTGTGGTTCAACCTGGCGCTGATTTTCCCGGTGATCGCGATTCCCGGGCTGTTCAGCATCGACACCGTGGACCTGATGACGCCGTTCGTGGCCGCCCTCCTCGGCCTGAGCATCAACCAGGGTGCCTACACCGCTGAAGTGGTGCGCGCCGGCCTGTTGTCGGTGGACACCGGTCAGTACGAAGCCGCCAAGTCGATCGGCATGCCGAGCCTTCAGGCGCTGCGTAGGGTGATTCTGCCCCAGGCGATGCGGGTGATCATTCCGCCTGTAGGCAACGAGTTCATCAGCATGGTGAAAATGACCAGCCTGGCGAGTGTGATCCAGTACTCGGAGCTGCTGCACAACGCGCAAAACATCTACTACGCCAACGCCCGGGTCATGGAGCTGCTGATTGTTGCCGGCATCTGGTACCTGGCGGTGGTGACTGTTCTTTCATTCGGTCAGAGCCGCCTCGAGCGTCGTTTTGCCCGCGGCGCCGGCAAGCGTTCGTAAGCCCTGACTGAGGAGATTTGCCCCATGAGAAGCATCGTCAAGGCCGTGAACCTGAACAAGTATTACGACCAGTATCACGCGTTGCAGGACATCAACCTGGAAGTCGAACAAGGCGAAGTGCTGTGCATCATCGGCCCGTCCGGTTCCGGCAAAAGTACCCTGCTGCGCTGCGTCAATCAGCTGGAAAAAATCGACAAGGGCGGCCTGTGGGTCGATGGCGAACTGGTGGGCTACCGGGTCGTCGGCAACAAGCTGCACGAATTGAATGAATCACAGATCGCCCGTCAGCGGTTGGCCACCGGCATGGTGTTTCAGCGCTTCAATCTGTTCCCGCACATGACTGTGTTGCAGAACATCATCGAGGGCCCGTGCCAGGTGCTCAAGCGCTCGCCCAAGGAAGCCACCGAGGACGCGCTGGAGTTGCTGGCCCGCGTCGGCCTGGCGGACAAACGCAATGCCTACCCGGTGGAGTTGTCCGGCGGCCAGCAACAACGTGTGGCAATTGCCCGTGCGTTGGCGATGCGCCCCAAGCTGATGTTGTTTGACGAACCCACGTCAGCCCTCGACCCGGAGCTGGTAGGAGAAGTGCTGTCGGTGATGCGCGATTTGGCCACCACCGGCATGACCATGATTGTGGTCACCCATGAGTTGGGCTTCGCCCGCGAAGTGTCCAACCGCATGGTGTTTATGGATGCCGGCCAGATTGTGGAAGCCGGCAGCCCGGAAGAAATTCTAATAAGCCCACAAAACCCGCGTACCCAAAGCTTTATTTCTGCCGTTCGCACTTAACTAAAAAACTAACGAGAACGCCCCCATGAAAAATCTGTTTCTTCCAAGTTTGCTCGTAGGCCTGATGGCCTCCACTTCGGTTTTGGCGGCATTGCCGGCAGCGATCAAGGACAAGGGTGAGATCAGCGCGGCCATCGTGCCGAACTACCCGCCGATGGATTTCAAGGACACCGCCACCAACAAGCTCACCGGCCTGGACTTTGACCTGGGCAACGCCCTGGCCGAGCGTTTGGGGGTGAAGATCAAGTGGCAGGAAACCGGCTTCGAACAAATGCTCAGCGGCCTGACTACCAAGCGCGTGGACATTGTGCTGTCGGGTATGACCGACACCGCCGAGCGTCAGAAGGCGGTGACCTTTATCGACTACTTCACCAGCGGCCCGCAGCTGTACACTCTGGCCAAGCGTGAAGACCTGAAGGAATTGACTGACCTGTGCGGTAAAAAAGTCGGCACCAGCCGACGTACGACCTGGCCGTCGGAAATTGCCGCGTGGAGCAAGGAAAACTGCGAAAAGGCCGGTAAGCCAGCCATCGTGGTGATTGGTACCGAGGGCTCGGCGGATGCGCGGGCTCAGTTGCAGCAGAACCGTCTGGATGCGGCGATGCAGGGCAGTGAAACCATTCCTTACCTGATGTCGCTGGACAAGGGTAAGTACAAGCCGGTGGGCCTGGCGATTTCCAAGCAGTTCACCGGGCTTGGGATTGAGAAGAGCAATACCGAGTTGGTCACGGCCATCAGTGAGGCGTTGCAGGGCATGATTGATGACGGGACCTACGGCAAGATTCTGCAGAAGTGGGATCTGGAGCAAGGTGCGGTGGAAAAAATCAGCATCAATGCCGGCCAGTAACTCGATCTAAATGTGGGAGCGGGCTTGCTCGCGAATGCGGTGGATCAGCCAGTACAGTTGGCACTGACACACCGCATTCGCGAGCAAGCCCGCTCCCACACTGGATCTTCATCGCCTTGAAAAAAGAATAAGGACATCCGCCCCACCGTGGCCACGTACTCCCTGGTAATCCGCCGCCTGATGATCTGCTCGGTGACCATCGTCGTCAGCCGCGCCATGACCAGCCCATTGCTCGCCCTGTTGCTGAGCACCCGCCTGGGCCTCAACCAGCAAGACATCGGCTTGCTGATGGGCATCGCCGTGTTCATCGCCACCCTGCTGGGCCTCTATGGTGGCTACATCATCGACCGCCTGGAAAAGCGCAAGCTGCTGATCCTGGCGATGCTTTCCAGCTCCATCGGTTTTCTGTTGCTGACCTTCGCCAGCAACCTGTACCTGACCACCCTGACCCTGGTGATCACCGAAGCCGCTTCGGCACTGTTCCTGATCGGCTCCAAGGCGATCATCAGCGAGAACCTGCCGGTGGGCCAGCGGGCCAAGGTGTTTTCCCTGCGCTACACCCTGACCAATGTCGGCTACGCCACCGGCCCGATGCTCGGCGTGGTGATTGCCGGGCAGATGCCCCTGGCACCGTTCCTGATCGCCAGCGCGATTGCCTTTGGCAGCCTGTTCCTGATGATCGGCATCCCACCGACCCAGCGCGACGACAGCAACAAACCCTTAAGTTTTCTCAGCACCCTGAGGACCCTGCGCAGCGATCGCACCTTGATCCTGTTCACCAGCGGCAGCCTGTTGAGCACCATTGTCCACGGGCGCTACACCCTCTATCTGTCGCAGTTTCTGCTGGTGGCCTACAAGCCGGAGAACGCGCTGAAAATTCTCTCTGCGGTGCTGGCGTGCAACGCCATCACGGTGATCCTGATGCAGTACCAGATCGGCCGCTTCCTCAAGCGTGAACAACTGCGCTACTGGATCGTGCTCGGCACCTCACTGTTTATTGCCGGGTTGATCGGCTTCAGCATGGCGGACGGCCTGGTGTCGTGGTGTGTCGCGATGTTTGTGTTCACCCTCGGGGAGATGATCATCTACCCGTCCGAGTTCCTGTTTATCGACACCATCGCCCCGGACGCCCTGCGCGGCAGTTATTACGGCGCACAAAACCTGGCGGCATTTGGCGGGGCGCTGAGCCCGGTGATCTGCGGCTACCTGCTGATCAACGCATCCCCCGCCTCTATGTTCTATGTACTCAGCGGGCTGACGGCGGTGGGTGGCACCTTGTGTTTCCTGAGTGGCCGGCGTGTGGTGGTCCGTGCGTAATTTCTACTGATATTTGCTCGATATCCCGCTATTAATAGCGAAATCTCTCACGGACCCGAGCCCCATGAAATTCGACACGGCCTACAGCCTGAGTCTCGACGACAAGCTGTCGATCTATGACGTGCGCGACCTGAATTTCGACGAAACCGCCGCCTTCGATTCCGACAAGGACAGTTTCCTGTGCCCCAACGACGAATGCCGGGCGGCGTTTGCGGCGGGCAATGTGTTGGGCACGTTCAATGCAAAAAACGTCAATTACCTGCGTACGCCCCACTTCAAGAACATCCCCAGCACCCGGCATATTGAAGGTTGCCGGTACGCCAGTCGCCCTGCCGGAAAAGGCGAATCTGAGGATGGGCCGGAGGAAAACTTTCCGTCGGAATTTGTCCTGACGCGGCGCCAGTACGAACGCAAAACGCCGGTCATCGGTGCTGAGGCTGGCACCGCACAAGAGCCGCCGAAAACGCCGGCAACCCGCAACGCCTTGTCTCACAGCTCAAGCGACACCACCCCGGACAAGACCAGCGTCTTTGCCCACCCAGTGGAATGCTACGTGTCGAATATCGGCGACAAGGACAAGCTCAAAAGCATGCCCTTGAAGATCGGTGATCACAGCGCGACCTACTGGACGTTTTTCAAGAAGATCGAATACCTGCAGGACAACAAAGGCCTGATCTACTGGGGCAGGATCAAGGAGATCAAGGACTACACCAGCAGCTTTCGCATCGACTTCGAAAAGAAGGCCTGGCTCGACAAAAAGCCCTATTCCATCAACGTTTACCTGAGCAAAAAACTGATCGAGAACTACCGCAAGCGCAAGGCGTTCCTGGAGCAGATCAAGGCCGCGGTGGACAGTGATCGAGCGCTGTATTGCTTCTTCTACGGGGTAACGCCGGAGCTGAAACAGGTGCCAAGCAAGAAAAACCCCGAGCAGACGTTCGGGGTGTTCAGTGCCAATATCGAGAACCTGGATCACCTGATTATTCGCGAGGCGCCGGGGTTGGGAGAACGGTAATGCGATTCCAGGTCAGGCCCTTCGGCTGAATAAACGGTACTTTTCACGTGCAAGTGCGGCGCCCGCAGGGTCCAAGCCGCCTACCGTGACCAACCAGTGAATCAGCATTTCCTCATCCGGTAAATGAAGCCCCTTCACATCTTTCAAGCTTCGAGGCGTATGGTTGATTCGAGCGTCGTAATGCAGAGCGCTCCAAGGCATTGCAACAAGATCCACGCCTTCTGCGTCCATCTCAAAACTCCGCAATATTTCGTTGATTTGAGTCTGCGCACTCCGATCACCCCGCTGCTGTAGAGAGTACGACTCGACCAAACTGACGAATTGCTGTTCAGGCACAGACGGATCAACCAAATCCAAAACATCAGACTTTAAGGCGAGATCCAAAACACCACTCATCCACCGATTAATAAAGGTGCGCACGAAGCCATCGGCGTCGGCTTTTTTCATATCAAAAAACAGCATGCAATAGCGGGTTTTCAGATGTATCGCCAACAGCACATGTTTACGTTGCACCGTCGCGGCATGGACCAGCCACTGATGAGGGTCGGCGTACAGGTCATCGCCCTGGCGCTCTTGTGTCGGCGGTTTTTGAACCGGGGTAATTTTTTTGCCTTTGTGAACCCGGCTAAAAAAATTACCAGCCGCCTGCGTACAATTAAAACTAAGCATCAAGATATTTCCTGAACATTCTTACTGAAGTCTAAGACGAGACTCAGTCGCCTTGTACGTGTGCAGCAACCCACTCGATTTCGTAACGCTGCCTGACCGAGTAGCCGATAGCGCTCAATGTCTCTTCGCTTAATACCGACAACTCTGAATCACTCAACAAATCATGCCTGATCATTTGCGCAAGGCTCTCGCGGGCTTTCGAACGACTGTAGAGATCAAACATTCGGACGACATCGTTATCGCGATCCCTGGTGAGGCTATACAGCATCCTGTACCGAGCCTCGGCAGAAAGCGTTTCGCGCTCGCTGATGGTCTTTGCATCAGCCAGTACGCCTAGGTAAAAGCGTTCAAGCGCCAATGCCCTGAGGACCTTGAACTTCTGCCAATCGCTTTCGGAAATGGACATGACATCCCCCGGTCACTTTCTTTTGAATAGAGAAGTAACCCTAGCCTGCGGCTAAAAGAACGCAAAATCCACTTGCGTCAGACCAGCATGCTCACCATCACCACGCCCAACAACCCGATATACACCCGCGCATGCAGTGCATCCGGGATGCGACCGATCCACGGCGTGGCCAGGCGAATGCCCAGCAGCGAGCCCAGGGTGAGGATGGCGAACGCCAGCAAATCGACATAGCCGACATACCACGTGCCCAATTGCACCTTGGCGAATCCCGCCATGAGCATGTAGGTAAATGTACCGGCCAGCGCCACCGGCACGCTCAGCGGGTTGGCCATGGACGTGGACTGGGACATGCTCAAGCCACAACGGCGCAACAGCGGCACGGTCATCACGCTGCCGCCCACCCCCAGGAAGGTCGCGATCAGGCCAATGGCGATGCCGCCGCCCGTCACTTCCATGCCGCTCAGGCGTCGTGGCTGGAGTGTGTCGTCCTGGCTGAGAAAGCCCCTGCGCAACAGACAATCGACGATGGTGATGGCCAGGTAGGCGATAAAGGCGTACCGCATGAAATCGCCGCTGGCGAACATTGCAGCCCCTGCCCCCAGCACGGCGCCAACCCCGATGTACCCGCCCAACGGCCACAGGTAGTGGCAAATCAGATTACCTTTGCGACGGTGTTTTCCAGTGGCGATCAGCGCGTTGACGATCATCACGCAGGTCGAGGTGGCGACCGCGATATGCATCGCTGATCCACTCACGCCCGCGTCGTGGCTGAGCTTGAGCATGCCGTACAGCAACGGCACCACCACGAACCCGCCACCGAAGCCGAACAGCACAGCGGTTACGCCGGTCATGCAGCCGAACAGTGCCAGTAATAGATAGAACATCGAGAATCGCCTTCAGTATCAGGGAGAGCTGTCGACGATAGAGACTCAAGGCTTGGCCCGCTTGCGCATGTCGGCCAATAATGTGCGAGATATTGCCACTTCCGGAATCAGCTCCATGCGCAACGTTTCCATCGCTCAGCTCGACCTGACCCCGCGAACGGTCGTGGCAATCGGCACCGACTATCCCCACGGCTATCTGCTCAAGCGCCACAGCCATCGGCGCGGCCAGTTGTTGTATGGCGCCACCGGGGTGATGCAAGTCAGCACCCAGCAAGGCAACTGGGTTGTGCCGCCCCAGCGCGCGGTGTGGATTCCCGCCCAAGTGCCCCATGAAGTGCTGATGCTCGGCGTGTCGACGCGCAGCCTGTATATCGAACCGCACGCCGTCACCGACTTGGGCACCGACTGCCACGTCATCAACGTTTCCCCCCTGATGCGCCAGCTGCTGATGGAGGCGGTGGAGCTGCCGCTGGAATACGACGAGGCCGGGCGCGACGGTGCGCTGGTCAGCCTGCTGTTGCATGAACTGGCACGCGCCACGCACTTGCCCCTGCATATCCCGCTGCCGGAGGAACCACGGCTGCTTGAGCTGTGCCTGACGTTTCTGCAGCGGCCGGACGTGCACCAGTCACCGGTTCAATGGGCGCAACAATCGCACCTGAGCCTGCGCACCTTCAGCCGGCATTTCCGCCAACAAACCGGCCTGAGCTTCGTGCAGTGGCGCCAGCGAGCCTGTGTTGTGCAGGCCTTGGCGCGGTTGGCCAGCGGTGCAAGCGTCACCCGGATCGCCCTGGACCTGGGCTATGAAAACCCGGCGGCATTTTCCAGCATGTTCCGCCGGGTGCTTGGGCAGTCACCGAGCACCTACCTGGAAGGGGCGAAATAGAGCGGCGGCAGCGCTATCGGAAAATCCAGTTGATGAGCGGTCAAAACAACTGTACAAAAACACAGTATAGTTTGCCCTCCCCCGTCGAACCTGGAGAAAGTCCATGTCCTCTCTGGCAATGAGCAGCACTGTAGAACAGCAGATCGTCCTTCATCAATTCACCCCACGGCACAGCGTCCAGGCCCGCCTGATGCTGGGCTGGAGCCGGGAAGACCTGGCCCGGGAAGCGGATGTGGAAGTGGACGCCCTTCAACGTTTTGAAAGCCATGGCGACGTGGACGATGCTGTCCGCCTGAGTGTGGCGTTTCGCCTGGAGGCTGAAGGGTTGGTGTTTTTCCCGGGCTTTGCGCCGGGTTGGGGGATGAATGTGCGGGGCTCTTTGCCACTGTCGTCAGAGCATTCAGTGCTTGAAACGGTTGAGTAAGATTTCTCTTCGCGCTGACGCTTATCCCTATTTAGGTATATCCTCTCATGAGTTCATGGAAGCCACTCCTCTGGGTGGGCGGTAGCAAGAAAGATCTGCAGCAAATGCCTGGGCCTGTTCAAGATGTGTTTGGCTTTGCGCTCCACCTCGCCCAAGGAGGAGGCAAGCACTCACAGACCAAGGCATTGAAAGGGTTTGGCGGTAACGCGGTACTTGAGGTGGTGGAGGATTTCGACAGCAACACTTATCGTGGTGTGTATACCGTCCGTTTCGACTCAGCTGTTTATGTCCTTCATTGCTTCCAGAAAAAGTCGACGAAAGGCATCGCTACAGCACAGCACGACATACAACTGATCAAACAGCGACTCAAGGCGGCGCAGGATCATGCACAAGCATCACAACGCGATTGAGATCGAAGAAAGCACCGGCAATGTCTATGAAGACATCGGGCAGCCCGACGCCAGTGAAATGCAGGTCAAGGCACAGCTGGCGACGAAGATTGGTGAGATTCTCAAGGCACGTAGCCTCACTCAGGCACAAGCCTCCGTCATTCTCGGTTTATCCCAACCCAAGGTGTCTGAAATGCTGCGTGGCAGGTTTCGGGGTATCAGTGAAGCCAAAATGCTTGAGTGTTTGTCGCGCCTGGGGCGCGATGTGCAAATCGTTATTACGGCTGCGCCAGCTTCACGTACTCAAGGACGTATTGAAGTGCTATTCGCCTGAGTTGCCCTAGGTTCTGGCTCCCGCAAGTTCACGCCTGCAACTGCAACGCCCGACGGATCATTTGTGGCGGTTGGCCAAACGCTCGCAGGAAGGCTCGACGCATGCGCTCCGGGTCACCGAAGCCCGTCTCCCGGGCGACAACGTCGATGGAGTGGCTGCCGGATTCGAGCATCAACCGGGCGGCTTCAATGCGCAGGTGTTCTACCGCCTTGGCCGGCGATTGCCCGGTTTCGGCGCGGAACAGTCGGCTGAACTGACGCGGGCTGAGGTGTGCCGCTTGCGCCAGTTGCTCTACCGAGAGGTCCTCGTGCAAGTGCCCTTTGGCCCACGCCAGGGCGGTTTGTACGCGGTCAGACTTTGGGTCCAGTTCCAGCAACGCCGAGAACTGTGACTGGCCACCGGCACGGCGATGGTAAACCACCAGTTTTTTCGCCACGTCGCGGGCCACTTCCACGCCCAAATCGTGCTCGACCAGGGCCAGGGCCAGGTCGATGCAGGCGGTCATCCCGGCAGAGGTCCAGAGCGGGCCATCGACGGTGAAGATCCGGTCTTCCTCCAGCTTCACATTGGGGTAGCGCTGGCGAAACGTCATGGCGTGGTACCAGTGGGTGGTTGCCTTGCGCCCTTCCAGCAGGCCGGCCGCTGCCAGGTGGAACGAACCGGTGCAGGCCGATGTAACCCGGCGCGACGCCGTCAATGATGCTTGCAGGTACTCCACCATGCCAGGAGTGGGCTCAAGTAGTTCGTTGTCCCCCAGCACCAGGATCGTGTCGTAGACCTGCTGTCCGAACGCCAGGCTATCAATGGCAAAGCCCATGGAGCTTTTTATCGGCCCGCCATGCTCCGACAACAAGTCCACGCGGTAGAACGGTCGCCCCACAACGAAGTTGGCAAACTCGAACACGCTGCTGGTGGACAGGCTGAGCACCTGGAAACCGGGAAAAAGCAGGATACCGACGGACACCATGGCCAAACCTCATGTCTCTAAAGGAGGGATATATGACATTGCAGCCATCACATTACACCCATAATCTTGGTTCCAACAAGGCCGATCCCCTCCCCGGCCCATTTGGAGCAACTGCCATGTCGCAACACAAAGGTTATGCCCTGATTACCGGTGCCTCGTCAGGAATTGGTGCGGTGTATGCCGACCGCCTGGCCCGTGCCGGCTACGATCTGATTCTGGTGGCCCGCAACCAGCAACGTCTGGAGCAGTTGGCAACACGCTTGAAAGCCAATACCCAGCGTGACGTGCAGGTGATAGCGGCCGATCTCAATCTGCCAGCCGACTTGGCGCGAATCGCCCGGATCGTGCACGAAGACAGCCGTATCAGCCTGCTGGTGAATAACGCCGGTGTGGGCGCCACGGCTTCGCTGCTGGAGTCGGATGCCGACAAAATGGACGCGATGATTCTGCTGAACGTACTGGCGCTGACCCGCCTGGCCAAAGCCGCGGCAACCAACTTTGTCGCCCAGGGCCGTGGCACGATTATCAATATCGGCTCGATTGTCGCTCTCGCTCCCAAAGTGCTGAACGGCGTGTATGGCGGTACCAAAGCGTTCGTGCAGGCGTTCAGCGAATCGCTGCAGCATGAGCTGAGTGACAAGGGCGTGGTGGTCCAGGTAGTGCTGCCAGGCGCTACCGCCACGGAGTTCTGGGACATCGCCGGCCTGCCTGTGAACAACCTGCCGGAAGCCATGGTGATGACCACCGAGAACCTGGTGGACGCCGCCCTGGCAGGCCTTGCCCAGGGTGAAGCCGTGACGATTCCGTCCCTGCCGGACAGCGCCGATTGGGACACCTACGAAAGCGCACGGCTGGCCCTGGGCCCGAACCTGTCGCACCGTGAACCCGCCGCTCGTTATGGGTTGAAGTAATCCGGACTAGCGCAGGCCGGGTGTAAACGCAGGCTTCCTGATTGCATGGGAGGCCTGCTCATACCCGTAGGCGACCGACAGCAACGTGGCTTCGCTCAAATTTGCCCCATAAAAGTGAACAGCCGTTGGCATCCCTTCGTCGTCCATTCCCGATGGCATGGAGATACCGGGATAACCGGCCACTGCCGAGTAGTAGTAACTGTACGAGTGAAAATTGGACACTATTGCATCAAGCTTATGCTCGGCCAGTGGCTTATCGATGGTGCTTTTGAAAATCGGGCCGATGGCAGCCCATAACTCATTGCGCGCCTCATCACTGATATCCATCCCGTTGATCATGGTGAGCATCTGTTGATCCGGCACACCCGGACCGCTGTTGCGCTCGTTGAATTCAATCAGCTCAGCCAGCGACTTCACCGGCAAGCCCGCCCGTCCGGCCAGGTAGGCTTCAAGCTGGTGTTTAACGTCCGATAACAACGCGTCGTTATATTGTTCATGGGTTTCGTACGGGACGCCCTCACCCAGTTGACCCACGGGTACCAATGTCGCGCCCTTGCCCCGCAGCAACGTAATGGCATCCTCGAAGTGCTGCCTGTCGGCTATTTTCGCCGGGTCGTTGGCATCTTCTGCTGATAACTCAGGCAACGGCGTATAGCCGATGCGCTTGCCCACCAAGGCGTCAGGCTTGATTCCCTGGGTGTAGCGGTTGGTATCCGTCATCGCATCCAGTGCTTGCGCCGCATCACGTACGTTACGGGTGAAGGTGCCCACCGTGTCCTGGCGGGAACTGGTCATCACCCCTTCAGTGCTCACTAACCCTTCGGTCGGTTTGAAACCAATAACACCGTTGTAAGCCGCCGGCGTAATGATTGAACCATTGGTTTCGACCCCCAATGCCAAGGGCACAATCCCTTGAGCAACGGCTACCGCAGAGCCCGTACTCGATCCCGCCGCCTGGCCATCCAGCCGATGCGGGTTGAGGGTCAAGCCGCCCCTGGAGCTCCAGCCATCAACCGGAGCCTCAGAGCGAAAATTGGACAATTCGCTCATGTTGGTTTTTCCAATAATCACAACGCCAGCCTTCAGCAGGTTGTCCACCACCTTGGCGTTCCTTGAAGCGGGCCTGCCCACCAGCGCCATGGAGCCACCGCTGGTCTGCATCTTGTCGCCGGTTTCGAACACATCCTTGAGCGCTATCGGAACGCCATGCAAAGGCCCGCGCACTTTGCCTTCGGCCCGTTCCAGATCCAGCGCACGGGCTTTCACACGAGCGTCAGGATTGATTTCAATGAATGCATTGCCGCCCTGCAAGCCCTTGTCCATGTTGGCGATCAGCTTCAGCGAATCCCTCACCACCGAATCGGAACTGGCCCCATTGGGCCGGGTCATGGCCGCTGCCAAATCGTCGGCACTCCTGTAGGCCTGTGGCGGGTTCACCACTGCATCGAAAAGCCCCGCTGCCCATCCCGCGCCCAAACCTGGTCCGATCATAAATACTCCCCGCCTGCCTGAATGTTGGGAATACCGTTCGATATCCCTGCCTCAGTCTAAGAAGCGAAATACTCGATGACTCGGGGGCAACTCTTACCGCGGCGTACGATCACTCTCCCCATGGCGTAGGCCCTTAAAGCCGCCCTAGAGCCTGCTGGCAACCTCGCACCAACGCCGCCAGACGATCTCTGGACCAGTGCGCACCATAGAACCAGACGACCCTCGACACCCCGTCGACGTCGGTGCCCGCGGGCACGCTGAAGCGTGGGTTATCGGCAGTCGCTGCTTTGTGGAAAGCAACACCTTGCGCATCCGCCACCACCCCATCCAGGCGGTTTTCCGTGACCCGGTCGTTAATCTCATTGCCGGGGTCCAGGGTGAAGTGACGTGTGTCATCGGTCACCCGCGCCGTCACAGGCACCAATTGCGCACCGGCTGCACGCAGTACGTCCAGTACCCGGGCAAAGTGCGAGCTGTGTTTGGCGGGTTTGCGCACATCACCGGTAACGTACTCGCTGGCAAAACCAATACGGCTGCCAGCCAAGGGCGGTGTGTTGATCAGATGACCCGAATCAGCGACGGGTGGAATCTCCACCATCACCCGCCCCTCAGGGTCGACACCGCTGAGGGCAATCAGTGATAACGCGGGATCACGCACGCTGTGCATCATGGGGCCAGGGAGGTCGAGCCTGGGGCCGTAACCGCCCGTGGAGCCAAACTCCAGGCCGCCCTGGTGAGTGGCCGAATTGACGATCGTACCGGCCGCATGACTGCCAAACACAACACCCTGGCTGGCAGTGGGGGCGCAAGGCTGGGGAGTACAACTGTCCCCCGATCCTGAAGGCTTGAACAGGCAGCGCACGCCCGGCCCCGTGACCTTCCTACTCTTATCGTCCATACACTCCCACGCCCCGGAATAAAGTTTCGAGGCGTGATTGCATCCCTTCAGCGAGGTGGATGTCTGTCGGAAATGGCTGGTTATGGCTCGTTCAAAATCCCTGAGCGCGCGATCAGACGGTGATTATCCGCTGACGTGCGCTTCACTGCCCTGATGCTCGACTTCCAGCCACCAGGCCTGCCCGCGCTCCGGCTGGTTGAGCATGAACGCCTGCCCCATCGCCGGTGTGGTGATCGACACGTTACGCTCCCATGCCAGCGCCATGATGCGGTCGAAGGGTTCGTGCCATGCATGAAACGCCAGGTCGAACGTGCCGTTATGGATCGGCAGCAGCCAGCGGCCCTTCAAGTCGATGTGCGCCTGCAGGGTTTCTTCCGGTTGCATGTGCACGTGGGGCCAGTCGACGTTGTAGGCACCCGTCTCCATCAGGGTCAGGTCAAACGGGCCGTACTGCTCGCCGATACGCTTGAAGCCCTCGAAATAGCCGGTATCACCGCTGAAGAAAATTCGCCGTGAGCCGTCGATCATCACCCACGAACACCACAGCGTCTGGTTGCCATCGAACAGGCCGCGCCCGGAAAAGTGCTGGGCCGGCGTGGACACAAAACGAATCCCGTCCACTTCAGTGCCCTGCCACCAATCCAGCTGCCGCACCTTGCTGGCATCCACGCCCCACTTGACCAGGGTATCGCCCACACCCAGCGGCGCGAGGAAATAGCGGGTCTTGTCCGCCAGTTGCACCACCGCCTTGTGGTCCAGATGGTCGTAGTGGTTGTGGGAAAGAATCACCGCCTCGATCGGCGGCAGGTCCTCAAGGCTGATCGGCGGCTGATGGAAACGCTTGGGGCCCGCCCAACTGAACGGCGAAGCACGCTCGGCGAACACCGGGTCGGTCAGCCAGAACTTGCCGCGCATTTTCAGCAGCACGGTGGAATGGCCGAGGCGGAAAACGCTATGGTCCGGGGCGGCAAACAGTTGCTCGCGAGTCAGCGGCTGCACCGGGATCTCACCCACCGGGCGCGTGCTGCGGGGCTTCTGGAAGAGCATCTTCCACATGATGCCCAGGGTCTTGCCCAAGCCGCCATGCTGGATGGGCTTCTGATTGGTGAAGTGACCTTGATGCTGTTCGGAAGACTTGGGCGCTGTAGAAGAACTGTCGAGACGGGTTGAGATCGTGGCCATTACCGAGGAACTCCTGCAGACTGCTCTAAAAATTACACTGCACAGTGTAGTTTCTAGATTGCAACAAAACCGGGAGCAAGTAAACTACCGAGTGTAAGTTTCCCTTCAGAGCCGAACTCCCACCATGACTGTACCCCTGCGCCTCACCGACCGTAAACGCGAAGCCATCGTGGCAGCCGCCATTGCCGAGTTTCGTGACAACGGGTTCGAGGTCACCAGCATGGACAAGATTGCCGCCACGGCGGGGGTTTCCAAGCGCACGGTGTACAACCACTTCCCGAGCAAGGAAGAGCTGTTCGCCGAGATCCTGCATCAACTGTGGGCCAGCAGTGTTGCGCAACTGGACGTCAGCTACGCCAGCGACCGCCCGCTGCGGGAGCAACTGCGCGGGTTGCTGCAGGCCAAGATGACGATGATGTCGGACGCCAACTTCCTCGACCTGGCCCGGGTCGCGATTGCCGCTACCATCCACTCGCCGGAACGTGCCCAGGACATGGTCAACCGCCTGAGCAAGCGTGAAGAAGGCTTCACCCAATGGGTGCGCGCCGCCCAGGAAGACGGCCGGCTGAGCTGCACCGACCCATGCTTCGCCGCCCACCAGGTGCAAAGCCTGCTCAAGGCCTTTGCCTTCTGGCCACAGATCACCCTCGGCCAGCCGACCCTGGACGCCGACGCTCAAGCGAACGTCATCGAGTCGGCCATCGACCTGTTCCTCGCAGGCTATGAGGTCGTGCCACAGCACTGACCTGTTGCAGGAACGACATCCAAGGTCGTTTTTTATCTGATTCGCCGCGTGTCCTTTGCAAATGGCCTGGAAGGACACTGATTATTCCCACGCGAATAACTGACAATATTCACACGTATTATCCGACCAGTGGTTTTCCCGATCACGTGTGCCGTCGTACCTGCAAAAAAAGAATCGACCCAGGAATCTATGGAAAACCAACGAGGCAAAGGGCTGTCATTTGCCAGACGTATCTACAGGCCAAGGATCATCGGCCTGGGCATCGGCTGCATCAGCGTCATCGCCGCGCTCTACCCACTGCAAATGCCAGGCTGGGTCTGGGCGTTGCTGCTGTTCAATGGTTTTGGCTGGGCGCACCTGGCCTATCAACTTTCGACCCGCTCCGATTTCCCCTACAAGGCGGAACGGCGAAACCTGCTCTACGACTCACTGCTCGGCGGGTTCTGGGCGGCGA
This sequence comes from Pseudomonas sp. 21615526, assembly GCF_013386245.1. Taxonomy (NCBI): domain Bacteria; kingdom Pseudomonadati; phylum Pseudomonadota; class Gammaproteobacteria; order Pseudomonadales; family Pseudomonadaceae; genus Pseudomonas; species Pseudomonas sp. 21615526. Next base: position 21,176 of record NZ_JACAOM010000079.1, read on the forward strand.
CTACACAATTCACGCCACTGACGGCCGTGACCATCCTGTCGATGATGACCATGAACAACGTCGCCGCCGGCGGCAAACGCCTGTTCCTCCACGGCATCGTGGCGCAACTGGCAGGCATCGGCGTGTCCTGGCTGCTGTTTGGCATCCACTTCAATCCCGACGTCAGCCTGGTCCAGGTCTACGCCTGCCTGCCGATGCTGACCCTGTATCCCATGGCGCTGGGCATGGTCTGCTACCGCCTGGCGATCAAATTGTCGGAACACAAACGCGCCCTGAGCGCCTTGAGCCGCACCGACAGCCTCACCGGCCTGCTCAACCACGGTTCGTGGAAAGACCTGCTGCACCTGAAGTTTCACAAGTGCCAGCAACAACATGGGAACGCCACCATCGCACTGATCGACATCGACCATTTCAAGCAGATCAACGACAGCTATGGGCACATCATCGGTGACCAGGTTCTGCGCCAACTAAGCCTGGAACTTCGACGCAACCTGCGGGCAAACGACCTGGCCGGGCGATACGGCGGCGACGAGTTCTGTGTGATTCTTCCGGACATGCCCATGGAACAGGCCGCGCAAGTCATGGAACGCATGCGCGAGGTGTTCAGCAATTACCGCAACCCGGAAATCCCCGAGCTGCGGGTCAGCCTGAGCATTGGCCTGGCGTCTTTCCAGAGCACCTTCACCGACGCGGCCATGTGGCTCAACGCAGCGGACCGCGCGCTGTACGCGGCCAAGGACACCGGCCGTAACCGAGTCAATATCAGCGACTACGTGGTCGCCCATTCCGCCTGAATCCCGCCCTCTGCATCTCGTCTGAATTAAACGCGCCCGTCGCCGACCGATAGCATAATGCCGCCATTGGTCGACTGGCATAGAACTTCTTGCCGGCCATACGACTCAGAACCCGCTGTTCCACCCCGCTGCCAGCACAAGGAAGCTGGCAATGAGCACGTTTGCCGTATGGCCAGGCCTTACGGTGGCAGGCGCCCCCATGGATACCCCTGACGCTTGCTTCCCCCGAGCACACGACCATGCTATTCAACGCCCATAAAAAAACCATCAGTACCCTGCAAGCCACCATTGCCCAGCAAGCCAGCCTTCTCGACGCCATCGACCGCTCAATGGCGGTGATTGAATTTGATCTGCAAGGCACGGTCCTGCGGGCCAACGAGAATTTCCTCAAGGTCATGGGCTACACCGCCGACCAAGTCGTGGGCCAGTCCCACCGCCTGTTCTGCACCCCGGCCTTTGCCCGCAGCGCCGAGTACGGCCAGCTATGGACGCAACTGCGCAACGGCCAATTCCAGTCCGGCACCTTTGAGCGCGTGACCAGCAACGGCCAGCCGATCTGGCTGGAGGCCAGCTACAACCCGGTGCGCGACGAGTCCGGCAGCGTGGTGAAAGTGGTGAAGTACGCCATGGACGTCACCCCGAAAATGCAGGCCGAGAGTGAAGCCAACGCCAAGTTGCAGGCCATCGACCGCGCCATGGCGGTGATCGAGTTCAACCTCGACGGCACCATCATCAGCGCCAACCAGAATTTCCTGCAGCGCATGGGCTACAACCTGGCGCAGGTGCAGGGCAAGCATCACCGCATGTTCTGCACACCGGAGCTGGCCAACAGCAGCGCCTACAGCGATTTCTGGCGACGGCTGAACCAGGGTGAGCTGTTCAACGGCCAGTTCGAACGCATCGACAAAAACGGCCAGGTGGTGTGGCTGGAAGCCAACTACAACCCGGTGTACGACGCCAGCGGGCGCCTGTGCAAGGTGGTGAAATACGCCTCCGACGTCACGGCCATGGTGGAGAAACACGCGGCCGACGCGCAAAGCGCCACCCAGGCTTATCACATCTCGCTGCAAACCCGGGACATCGCCGAAAAAGGCGCCGAGGTGATCCAGCAGACCGCCACCGGCATGCGTGAGATTGCCGCCAATATCGACGGTTCTTCCGCGCTGATCGCCAAGCTGGGCGAGCGTTCGCAGCAGATCACCGCCATCGTCAACACCATTCGCGGGATTGCCGACCAGACCAACCTGCTGGCATTGAACGCTGCCATCGAAGCCGCACGCGCCGGCGAACAAGGGCGTGGCTTTGCGGTGGTGGCCGATGAAGTGCGGCAATTGGCGGCGCGCACCAGCGGTTCAACCGCAGAGATTTCGTCGATGATCGAGATGATCCAGACCGAAACCCGCCAGGCCATCGACAGCATGGACGGTACCCGCGACCGCGCCGCCCAGGGCGTGGACCTCGCCAACCAGGCCGGCACCGTGATCCTGCAGATTCGCGAAGGCGCCAGCGAGGCGGTGCAGGCTGTGAGTGCGTTTGCCAATGAACGGGGCAACAGGTAAGCGACAGGCTTCTTCATGTGCCAGGCCGAGGGCTCGGTCTATAGTGGTGGCTTGTCTTACGCCACGGATTCGAGCCCGCCATGACCCCGGATAAACCTGAAGCCAACGTTGACCACCTGCGCTTTCATCGTAAACACGCCCATCTCGCGCCGACCTTTGGCAACGACACCTTTGCGTTGAAAGCCGAAGCCTTCGCGCGCTTCTTTGGCACCCCGACGTTCCTGGGGGCGCAGACGGCAATCGTGATTCTGTGGGTCGTGCTCAACATGACCGGCATCACGCACTTTGACGTCTACCCGTTCATCCTCTTGAACCTGGCGTTCAGCCTGCAATCGGCCTACGCCGCGCCGTTGATTTTGCTCGCCCAGACCCGCCAGGCCGCACGGGACAAGGCCCAATCCGACGCCGACGCCCAGCACCGCGAAGCCCTGGCCGTGGCCAACACCGAACGCCAGGCCCAGGCGGCGCAGACCACCAAGCAACTGCTGGAACTGTTGGAGCAGAACACCAAGCTCACCGAGATGACCAAACAACTGACCGAACGCATCGAAGGGCTGACCAGCGAAATGCACGACCAATTCGTGCGCAAGACCTGACCCTGCCACGCATCCAGTGTGGGAGCTGGCTTGCCTGCGATTGCATCACCGCGGTATGCCTGATGCACCACAGCGCCTGTATCGCAGGCAAGCCAGCTCCCACAGTTATCTCACCGGCAAGCGCACATGCTGGCCCAACTGATCAAATAACGTCACCACCGAGCGCAAGGCCCGGCAATCGGGGCGCGTCAGCAGCCACAGGGCGGTGTCGTGCCCCACCAGCGGCGGGCTCAACGGTTCCAGACCCGCGCCCAGCAGGTAATCCGGCAACGCGGCCACGCCGAGTCCCGCGCGCACCAGCTCGGTTACCGAAACCATGCTGTTGCAGCGATAGGCTGGCATCACTCCCGGCAAGTGCTGGCGCCGCCAGGTGACGGTGGGGTGATCCGGCAGGAAGTCATCCGGCGCGATCCAGTTCAGGGCCGCCAGTTCCTCCCCCGCATGCTGGCGGGAATAGTCGGCACTGGCGCACACCCGATACGACACCGTGCCCAGGCAACGTCCTACCAGATGCTCGGGCGGTGCCTTGGTCAGGCGCAGGGCGATATCCGCATCGCGGCGGCTGAGGTTGGCGAAGTCATTGGACGTGCTCAGCTCCAGGGTCAGCGCCGGGTAGCCCGGCATGAACTGCGCCAGGGCCGGCAGCAACAGTGACTGCAATACCGAGTCCGTGCACGTCAGGCGCACCGTACCGCTGATCACTTCACCGCCCTGCTCCACTCCCACCCGTGCTGCCTCCAGCGCCTGTTCGGCACGTTCGGCCTGCTCGGCGAGGGTGGTGGCCAAGGTGGTGGGCAGGTAGCCGGCGCGGCTCTTTTCGAACAGCGTCTGGCCCAGCGCCGTCTCCAGCCGCCGCACCGCGCGAAACACCGTAGACACGTCCACTCGCAGCAACGCCGCCGCCCGCGCGAGCGTGCCGCCGCGCACCAGGGCGAGGATCAGGGAAAGGTCGGGGTAGTCGATCTGATAGTGCACCGCTGCATTGAACATGTGTGTTAACGCCAATATTGATTGCGTGAGCGCCAATCTATAGTGAGCGCCAGGACTCAACAAGCCACGGATACCCTCGATGAATAAAACCACCCTGCACCTGGCCCTGATCGGCGACTACGATGCACAGGTCACCGCCCACCAGGCCATTCCCCTGGCGTTGCAACAGGCCGGCGCGGCGCTGGGCCTGACGGTGCGGTTCGACTGGCTGGCCACCGACACGATCAAATCCACCGAACAACTGCAGCACTACGACGGCTTCTGGTGCGTCCCCGCCAGCCCTTACCGTGATCTGGACGGCGCCCTGCTGGCCATCCGTTATGCCCGTGAACAGCGGCGCCCTTTCCTCGGCACCTGCGGCGGTTTTCAACACGCGGTGCTGGAATATGCCCGCAACGTGCTGGGCTGGGCCGACGCAGAACACGGCGAACTGGCTCCCGATTCGCCCCGTGCAGTACTCACGCCCCTGACCTGTGCGCTGGTGGAAGCGACCGACACCATCCGCTTGATGGCCTATACCCGCATCGCCGAGGCCTACGCCACCCTCGATATCCATGAAGGCTACCGTTGCCGCTATGGCATCAATCCAGACTTCGAAAGCGCATTGCTGGAAGCCGACCTGATTGCCAGCGGCCATGACTCGGCGGGTGACCTGCGGGCGGTGGAGTTGCTGGGCCATCCGTTTTTTGTCGCCACCCTGTTCCAGCCGGAACGTGCGGCGCTTAAAGACGTCACCCCGCCGCTGGCCATTGCGCTGCTGAAGGCCTGCGCATGATCGCCAAGACACCCAAACCGCCGTACTACGCCGTGGTGTTCAGCTCATTGCGCACTGAAGGTGACAACGGTTACGGACAAGCCGCCGACCGCATGCTGGAACTGGCCCGGCAACAACCCGGTTTTCTCGGCGTGGAATCGGCGCGCGGGGACGACGGGCTGGGCATCACGGTGTCCTACTGGAGCAGCGAAGCGGAGATCCTGGCCTGGAAGCAGCACGCCGAACACACTGAGGTGCGCGAACAGGGCCGCGCCACCTGGTACTTGGCGTGCCATACACGAGTGTGCAAGGTGGAGCGGTCTTACGCGTTCGAGCGCTGAAACCTCAGCCCGTGTAAAACACTTAATGTGGACAAGGGAGGCTCTGTGGTGAGGGCGCTTGCTGTAGTGAGGGAGCTTGCTGTGGCAGGGAGCTCCCTCACCACAGCAAGCTCCCTGCCACAGCAAACTCCCTCACCACAGCAAGCTCCCTGCCACAGTAAGCTCCCTAGCCACAAAAAGCGCTCCAGCCGCAGGGCTATGCGGCACTCAACTGACCAGACTGCGCACCGCACTGATCTGTGGAATCTCCACCCGACGCATGTACACCCGCAGCGGTTCCGTGATGTTGATGCGATCGTCGATGTTCTGGTCCAGCAACAACTGGATCCGCTCGCGGGACAAGGTCATGGCCTGCCCGTCGACCGGCAGCCAGACAAACTCGGCGGTTGGGATAATGCCGTCATCGGCCACGTCCATGCCGAAGGAGTCTTCGCTGAAACGGACGATGTACTGGCCAGTCTTGCGGTTCAGGCCGACAAAACCCTGGAGTTGGTCGGCGGCCTGGCAGATAAGCTCGGAGGTGATGCGCATGGTAAACCTCACTGAAAAGTCCTACTTGGACTGGAAAGATGGTTTACACGCGTGGCAGGAAAATCTGCCCTCTGATGGGGCAATTCAAGGCAAGAGTACTGTATCGCACCGCACAAAAGTGCAGAAAAATGGCCGGTGAACACGTTAATGTCGGTTTGGTGATAGCGCCATTCGCAAGCAATTGTTAAAAAGGAGCCCTTCTCAAAGTTACCTCCACGAAAGGACTTCGCATATGCCTGTCACGTTTACCAAGAGTGCCCTGCTGCTGGCCCTGATGCTGGGCCTTGGCCACGCACAGGCGGCAAGCCCGATCAGCCCTACCGAATTAGCCACCAACGAAGGCATTCCGCACCCCGCCGTGATTGCCCACCGTGGCGCCTCCTTCGATGCACCGGAATCCACCGCCGCCGCCTACAAAGTCGCGCGCGACCTGGGTGCCGACTACTTGGAAATGGACCTGCAGCGCAGCAAGGACGGCGTGCTATTCGCCCTGCATGACAACAACCTGCAACGCACCACCGACGTCGCCACCAAGTTCCCGGAGCGCAAGGACAGCCCGGCCAACGAATTCACCTGGGCCGAGCTTAAAACCCTGGACGCCGGCAGCTGGTTCAACGCCGCCTACCCGGACCGTGCCCGCCCGGGCTTCGTCGGCCTGAAAATCCTCAGCCTGGACGAAATCATCAAGATCGCCGAAGGCAACCCGCAGCACAAACCCGGCCTGTACATCGAAACCAAGGAGCCGAAGCAATTCCCGGGCATCGAGGCCGACCTGAAGAACAAACTGCTGGATAAAGGCTGGTTGAGCTCCACCGGCTCCAACCAGGCCCAGAAAAACATCGGCGTCGGCCAGGGCAAGGGCCGCGTGGTGCTGCAAACCTTTGAGAAAGACAGCCTGAAAGAACTGCAAAAAGAGATGCCCAACACCCCGAAAATCCTGCTGTTGTGGGTAGGTGAAGGCAGCATCGAACCGAAATCCAAGGTGCCCTTCGCCGAGTCCGGCGAGCCGAGCAAAGCCGCCTACTACGCCAAGCAGGAGCCGAAGGACGCCGCCGAGTTCGAAAAATGGATCGACGAGGCCAAGAGCCTGGGCGCCATCGGTACCGGCCCTTCGGCACAACTGACCAACCTGGGCGACCAGAGCTATTCCGACCTGGTCAAACCCGAGATGAACCAGTTGACCCACGACAAGGGCTTGCTGGTGCACGTGTACACCGTGGATGAGCCGGTGGACTTCGACAAGGTCATGAAAGCCGGCGTCGATGGCATCTTCACCAACCGCGCTGCCGAACTGCTGAAGTACTACAAGCGCTGGCCGTCCTCGAGTGTGGCCGACCTGCTGCAGGACAACGGTTACTGAGTGAGTTCCGAATGGTCAGGTCGCCTGTGGCTGGGGCCTGACTACGGGCTGATCCTGGGTGTACCGGGGCGCACTGCGCCCCATGCACACTATGCCCATCAGCTGATGTTCTCCGCGGGCGGGCCGGTCACGGCCAGCCTCGATGGCCGTGCCACCACGGCCCATCGCCTGTTTATCCCGTCCAGAATGCCCCACGCCATCCTCCAAACCCATGGTGAGGTGTTGATGGTGTATGCCGAACCCGGCGCCTTTGACTTCGACTCTTTGCAGGCCGCCCTGGCCGACAGTGAACGGTCCCTGGAAGCACTCGAGCGCACGCTGCGCCAATTGCCGAGACGCGCACTGGAAGATGCCAGGGTGGAGCGCGCGCTGTCGGCGCTGGATCAGCAACTGAGTGGCAAGGTCTCGGCCCAAGCCCTGGCACAGGCGGCGCACGTTTCGTTAAGCCAGCTGGAACGTTTGTTCGCCAACCAACTGGGTTTGCCGGTACGTCGCCTGGTGTTGTGGCGGCGCTTGCGAGTGGCGCTGGGACTGGCGCTCGGCGGCAGCACCCTGACCGAGGCTGCCCATGGCGCCGGGTTCGCCGATTCGGCGCACTTTTCCCGGACCATGAAGCAACTATTTGGCGTCACGGCCGGGGCGTCGTTGCGCAACCTGCACGTACGAATCCTGGACTAGACCCGCGGGAACCGGCGGCTCCTTGCTCAAGCGCACCGTCCTGAACGGGTCGCGCAACTGCGCCACATACTCCCGCGGAAAATCCGGCCGGCTGCCAATCCCCAAGTCGCCCTGCCCCATTCGATAGTCATGGCTGTAAAACGCCGTACCCAAGAGCCAATCCCACAGATTGAAAAACAAGCCGAAATTCACATCCCCAGCCCGGCCATATTTCATGTGATGAAAACGATGCACCGGCGCCCAGGCGAACACCCAGCGCAGCGGCCCCAGGCGCATGTCGACATTGGAATGCTGCAACAGCAGCTGCACGGCAATCGCCAGGGCCAGCAGCAGCGCCACCTCCGTGGGAATGCCCAGCAGGATCAACGGCGCCAACCCGGCCGTGGCTTCCAGCATCTGGTGCAACGGATGCTTCATCAAGCCATTGAAGCCATACAGCCGTTGCACGCTGTGGTGCACCGCATGCAGGCGCCACAAGGCAGCGACTCGGTGGCTGGCGTAATGCATCAGGGTGATGCCCGCATCGGCAATGAAGATCGCCAGCAGCAATTGCGCCCAGAGCGGCCACGCCCGCGGCCATACACCGTCGACGGCCAACAGCGCGGTCAGCACCGGCAAGATCAACAAGCCCGCCGCATTGAGGCCCTCATTGACCAACGCGTGAATCAAGTCGCGACGACGATCACCCTGGTTGCGATTCCACTGCGGCTCATAGGGCAACCACCACTCGGCGATAAACGACACCGCCACCGCCAGAACAAATACCAGCCCCAGCCACTGCAGCGCATCCCTCTGCACCAGCCACAGCGCCCACCCGATAAACCCCGCCCAGAACAAGGGCGCATACACCCAGGCCATTAACTGTTTCATCTGTGCCTCCCGTAAGTGAGACGCCAGCATGAAACCCCGCACTCGCCGCCGATTGAACAAACGGCGCAATTTTAAGGGTGAGTTAAGTTGCGCTGGTTAACCTGATCCCACTTAAACAGCTCACCCCAAAGGATCACACCATGAAAAACCTGACCGCTCTGTTCGCCGCTGCCGCCTTGACCCTTACCGCCGGTTTGGCCCAGGCCGATGTTCGCCCGGACCAGATTCCGAGCCTGCTCAAGTCCGGTGCCGTGATGGATTTTGAAAAGCTCAACGCCAAGGCCGTGGCCCAGCACAAAGGCGCCACCATCGTTGACACCGAACTGGAAGACAAAGCCGGCCGCCTGGTCTACGAGACCGAACTGCGTGACACCAGCAACGTGAAGTGGGACGTGAAGCTGGATGCCAAGACCGGCGAAGTCCTGGAAAACAAGCAAGACACTTGAGTTGAACCGCAAAAACGCCGCGCCGCCTTTGGGCCGCGCGGCTTTTTTATGCGCGCTCGTCGCCCAGAAGAGCAATTAGTCTAATTAGCGTGAACGAATTTGTACCTTACGCCGCCAAGCTCGCTAGAATCCCAACCATCAGCCAAGGCACAACGCCAGCAGCATCAGGACCGGAACCGTTCGCCATGGGGCAAAAAGCCGTCGACATTGCCACCATTGGCAGAATCAGCGCCGTCCCGGCGATTCTCCAGGTAGTCAGCGAGATGACCGGCTTGCGTTTTGCGGCCGTGGCCCGGGTCACCGACGATTCCTGGACCGCCTGCGCCGTGCGCGACCAACTGGACTTCGGCCTGCCCGTGGGTGGCGAGCTGGACCTGACCACCACCCTGTGCCACGAAATACGCGACTCCCACGTCTCGATCGTGATTGACAAAGCCAGCGAAGACCCGCTGTACCGCGACCACCACACGCCGCGTATCTACCACTTTGAAAGCTACATCTCGGTGCCGGTGTTCCGCACCGACGGGCGTTTCTTCGGCACCATCTGTGCCCTGGACCCGAACCCGGCGCAACTGCGCAGCAGCACGATCCAGTCGACCATGGAGTCGTTTGCCCGGGTGCTGTCGCTGCAGATCGAAGCCGAAGAAAGCCTCCAGCAGACCGAGGCCGACCTGCAGCAGGAGCGGGAAACCGCCGAACTGCGCGAACAATTCATCGCCGTGCTCGGCCACGACCTGCGCAACCCGCTGTTCGCCATCAACGTCGGCGCCGAACGGCTGCTGCGCAAACACCCGGACCCGGCCACCGACACGCTGGTGCGGCACATGCTGGCCAGCGGCCGCCGGGCCTCGCAACTGGTGGAAGACGTACTGGACTTTGCCCGTGGCCGAATGGGCAGCGGCATCCCGGTGAACATCAGTGAATGCACCGGGCTTGAAGACACTTTGCAGCATGTGGTGGAAGAGGTGCAGCACGTGCACCCCAAGCGGCTGATCCACGCCCGCATCGGCAATCTCAAGGGTGTGAAAGGCGACCGCGAGCGGCTCGCGCAATTGCTCTCCAACCTGGTGGCCAACGCCATCAGCCACGGCAATCCGCAAGGGCCGGTTGAAGTCAGTGCGCAGGTCAACGCCGGCACGTTTGAGTTAACGGTGAAAAACCTTGGGCTGATCAGTGAGCAAGCCATGCCGCTGCTGTTCCAGCCCTACTCCCGACCGACGGGCGCCCTGCCCCAGGCCGGGTTGGGCCTGGGGTTGTACATCGTCAAGCAGATTGCCGACGCCCATGGCGGGCGGCTGGAAGTGTCTTCCAGCGAGCAGGACGGCACGGTGTTCAGCTTCAGTTTGCCCGCGGGCGATTGACGGCCACCTCAAACCGTCACAAAAGCGTCAAATTCAGTTGCCATGATGCGCTCAGGTGAACCTGTGAAATTTCCTACAGGCACTTTCCCTGCGAGCCTCCATGAACCACAGCATCGACCACAGCCACCAGGACTCCGACCTGTTTGGCTTGCTCTACGGTTTTCGTTTCCGCCCCGGTGAAAAGGGCGAACAGATTGATTCAGCCACTGCCCTTGCGGCCTTGCAGCAACCCGGAGACCCCAACGAATTCCTCTGGCTGCATTTGAACCTGGCCCACGCCGCGTGCGAGCGCTGGATGCAGGCGCACCTGAACCTGCCGGAAGAATTCTTCGAAGCCTTGCACGAAGGCTCACGCTCCACCCGCATCGAACACGTGGACTCAGCCTTGCTGGCGGTGGTCAACGACGTGGTCTTCAACTTCAGCAGCATGGTGTCTTCAGACATTTCCACCTTATGGGTGTGCGCCCGCAGTCGGCTGCTGATCAGCGCGCGCCTGCAACCGCTGCATTCGGTGGACAAGCTGCGCTCGTCGGTTAAGGCCGGTGAACACTTTCGCTCGCCGCTGGAACTGTTGGTGCATTTGCTGCGGGACCAGGGCGAGGTGCTGACACAGATCGTGCGCAAGACCAGCCTCAGCGTCGACCAGATCGAGGACCAGTTGCTGTCGTCACGCCTGTCCACCAACCGCGCCGAACTGGGTGCCGCGCGCCGGGTGCTGGTGCGCCTGCAACGGTTGCTGGCGCTGGAGCCGGGCTCGTTGCTGCGGCTGCTCAATCGTCCGCCCCAGTGGCTGCAGAAGGAAGACGTGAAAGAGCTGCGCAAATCCACCGAGGAGTTTGCGCTGATCATCAACGACCTGATGGCGTTGGGTGAGCGCATCAAGCTGCTGCAGGAAGAGATCGCCGCCAACCTCAACGAACAGAGCAACCGCACGTTGTTCACCCTGACCGTGGTCACGGTGCTGGCGTTGCCGATCAACATCATTGCCGGTTTTTTTGGCATGAACGTTGGTGGCGTGCCGCTCTCCACAGACCCGGAAGGCTTCTGGATTCTGGTGGCGCTGGTGGCGACATTCACCCTGATTGCCGGACGCTGGGCGTTTCGCAAGCGCAAGGATTATTGAATTTGAAATGCGATCAAGTGTGGGAGCTGGCTTGCCTGCGATAGCGGTGGTGACTGATACACCGCTATCGCAGGCAAGCCAGCTCCCACATTTTATCGGCGGTGTTTTATAGACCGGCGGCAACTTCAATTCCCTAAACACTGATTTGCCGCAGCATCTCTGTAACATTCTGCAACGATCATGACGGATATCCTCCCTCAACACTGGATGTTCCGGCATGGCAACCCCTTCGCTGACCGCCTCCACCGCCTCCGTCTCCAACGATCCCAAACCGCGCCTGGACAAAAAACCCGGCCTGGTGACGGTGATCATTTTCTTCGCCGTACTCGCCATGGGCCTGTTGTTCACCGCCTACAGCCTGATGCACGACATGCACGAGCTGGGCACGGTGGTCACCACCTGGACGCCGTTCCTGCTGCTGGGCGTGGCGCTGTTGATCGCCCTGGGCTTCGAGTTCGTCAACGGCTTCCACGACACCGCCAACGCGGTGGCCACGGTGATTTACACCAACTCATTGCCACCGCATTTCGCGGTGGTGTGGTCGGGCTTTTTCAACTTCCTCGGCGTGCTGCTATCCAGCGGCGCGGTGGCGTTCGGCATCATCGCCCTGCTGCCGGTAGAGCTGATTTTGCAGGTCGGCTCCTCCGCCGGCTTTGCGATGATCTTCGCGCTGTTGATCGCCGCGATCCTGTGGAACCTCGGCACCTGGTGGCTGGGGTTGCCGGCGTCGTCGTCCCACACCTTGATCGGCTCGATCATCGGCGTGGGCGTGGCCAACGCACTGATGCATGGCCGCGACGGCACCAGCGGTGTGGACTGGGGCCAGGCGATCAAGATCGGTTATGCGCTGCTGCTGTCGCCGCTGATCGGCTTCGCCTTCGCTGCCCTGCTGTTGCTGGCGCTGCGGGCCTTCGTGAAAAATCGCTCGCTGTACAAAGCGCCGAAAGGCGATACCCCGCCGCCTTGGTGGATTCGCGGCATGCTGATCGCCACCTGCACCGGTGTGTCGTTTGCCCATGGTTCCAACGATGGCCAGAAGGGCATGGGCCTGATCATGTTGATCCTGGTGGGCACCCTGCCGATGGCCTACGCGTTGAACCGCACCATGCCGGCCGGTGAGTCGTTGCAGTTTGCCGCGGTGGCCGAAGTCACCCAGGCCGCCCTGGTAAAAGCGGCGCCGCAACTGGCCCCCGCCGACTCTCGCGGCACCTTGTCGACCTACGTACGCACCAAGGAAGCCACCCCGGAACTGGTGCCCGCCCTGGCGGCCATCACCGGGCATATCGGTGAGGAAGTGAAGAGCTACGGCTCCCTCGCCGCCGTTCCGGCCGAGGCCGTGGGCAACGTGCGTAACGACATGTACCTGACCAGCGAAACCATCCGCCTGATGGACAAGGGCAAGGTCGGCAACTTCGACGCCGACACCCAGAACAAGCTGCAACTGTTCAAGCAACAGATCGACAACGCCACACGGTTTATCCCGCTGTGGGTCAAGATCGCCGTGGCCATCGCCCTCGGGCTGGGGACCATGGTCGGCTGGAAACGTATCGTGGTGACCGTGGGCGAGAAGATCGGCAAGACCCACCTGACCTACGCCCAGGGCGCATCCGCCGAGATGGTGGCAATGCTGACCATCGGCGCGGCAGACATGTATGGCTTGCCGGTGTCCACCACCCACGTGTTGTCGTCGGGTGTGGCCGGGACCATGGTGGCGAACGGCGGTGGCTTGCAGATGAAGACCATCCGCAACTTGCTGATGGCCTGGGTGCTGACGTTACCGGCGGCGATTCTGTTATCGGGTAGCCTGTACTGGCTATTCACCCAATTGTTCTGACACAACCCGATAAAAATGTGGGAGCGGGCTTGCTCGCGAATGCGGTGGCTCAGTCACAGACTTATTGACTGACACTCCGCTTTCGCGAGCAAGCCCGCTCCCACATTGGGTTCAGTGGTGAGTTCAGGTGCTAAACAACCCACCCATCAGCTTCAACCGCTTCTTGTACACCCGCCGCGCCTCCAACGCTTCCTCCAGCGTCACCGCCACAAACCCCGCCCGCTGGTTCGGTTGCATCTGCCCGATCAGATCCAGGTCGGCACTGATCACCGTGCCAATCATCGCGTAGCCCCCGCCCGACACCGCGTCCCGGTGCAGCACGATCGGCTCCAGGCCCGCCGGCACCTGGATCGAACCGATGGGGTAGCAACTGTCGACGATGTTCGACGGATCGGACCCGGCGCCAAACGGCTGTTCCCGTGGCTGAAAGCTCAAGGCATTGCCGCCCTTGAAGCGATAGCCGATGCGGTCGGCCTCCGACCCTACCGTCCAGGGCTCGGCAAAAAAGCTGCTCTTGGCGGCGGGCGTCAGGCGCTCGTAATACAGCCCTGGCACCACCCGCAGGGTCACGTCCCCACCCACCGATTGGCGCAACGCCATGGGCAAACTGTTCCCAGCCCGGCCTTTGCCGCTGGCTTCGCCCACGGGCAGTTCATCACCCTCCACCAGCCGCCGCCCCTGAAACCCGCCCAATGCGCCGAGGGTGTAAGTCGAGCGGCTGCCCAACACCAGCGGCACATCGATGCCACCGGCCACCGCCAGGTAAGTCCGCGCGCCGGCCCTGGGAAATTCAAAGCGCAGTACTTGCCCGGCGCGCACTTCAAACGCGGTGTCCTGATGCACCACCACGCCGTCCAGGCGCGGCGACATCAGCGCCCCGCACAACGCCACCAGGGCATCCTGCTGAAACTCCAGCTCCGGCCCGATCAACGTGCATTCCAGCCCGGCAGCGCCGATGGGGTTGCCCACCAGGTGGTTGGCCGCGCTCAACGCGTATTGGTCCAGGGCGCCGGATGGCGGGATGCCGAGGTGGTAATAACCTTCGCGGCCAAGATCCTGCACGGAGGTGGCGAGGCCGGGTTTGAGTACCTTGATCATGCCAGCGCCTCCTGCAGGGTTTTCGGGTAGCCGATGGGGTCGGCGAGAAAGGCGTCGAGGGAAAACTCCACCGGGCGGATGCGCAGGTCGAAGCGCCCTGCGTCCACTTCTGCCACGGCCAGGTCATAGGCGTCGCGGTCCATGGGTTTGAACTGCACGATGTCGCCGGGGCGGAAGAACACCATGTGCTCTTTCAGGTAAGCCAACTGCTGTTGCGGGTCGTAGATCGGCGCCGGGGTGACGCCGAACATCTGGTAACCGCCGGCGCCGCGTACCGAATAGATACAGCCAAAGCAGCCGCCATGGCCGAGGGTCAATTTCGGCGTGTCGGTGCGTGGGCGCAGGTACTTGGGCACCTGCAACTGCCGCTCGCGTTCCACCATCTGGAACATGAACGGCAAGCCCGCCACAAACCCCACCATCGAGACAAACCACGGCGCGCCACTGTGGGCCGCGATAAACGCGTCCACATCCGCCAGGCCGTTGATCCGCGCTGCGTATTCCAGGTCGGTGCCGGTCGGGTCCTGATGACGGTCGCGAAAGCGCATCAGGGTTTCATGGGTCCAGGGGTCGTTGTACAGCACCGGGATTTCGATGATGCGGGTGTGCAAGGTACGTTCGGCCACGGCCTGGGCTTCGGCGCTTTGTACCGCGTCGAGCAGCACGTGGGGCGCGATGCGGTCCGGGTCGAAACGAATCTGGAACGAGGCGTTTGCCAGGCAGACGTCCAGCACACCGTCCAGGGCCAGGCGTTCCACCGCGCGGGTGACGGCCATGCCCTTGAAGAAAGCCTCCAGGGACATGCTCTCGCTGACCTCGGCAAACAGGTGTTCATCACCGCCAAAGCTGTAGCGGATCGGGGAAGATTCAGCCATGTCTGTTCCTCTTGGAATCATTGTAGAAAGGCAGGCAAAAAATCAGTCAGACCCGGTGTCTGGGCACCGGTGTCGGTCAGCGGGGTGTGCGTACTTCGATGCCCGCCTGATCCAGCGCTTCACGGGTAGCTTCCACCAGTTCAAGGGCGCCGGGGGTGTCGCTGTGCAGGCAGATGGAATCGAATTCGATAAACAGGTCTTCCCCTTCCACCGTACGTACCAGCCCGGTCTGGCAAGCCCGTAGTACGCGCGCCGCAACCGTCGCCGGATCCAGCGCCCGCACATTGCGGGTAAACACGATGGAGCCGGTGAGATCGTACTCACGGTCGGCATAAAACTCCCGCACCACCGGCTGGCCGAGTTCCTTGGCGATACGCCAGATCACCGAATTCGGCATGCAATACAGCAGCAGCGTGGGCTCCAGCCGTTGCAGGTTTTCCACGAGCAACCGCGCCGCTTCTTCATCCCGCGCCAGGTGCATATACAGCGCGCCGTGGGGCTTGATGTGTTGCAGCGTGAGGCCCTGCACCCGGGCGATTTCCCGCAGGGCGCCGAGTTGATAGAGCATGTCGTCCACCAGCTCCTGGGCCGGGGCGTTGATATGGCGTCGGCCGAAACCTACGAGGTCGCGAAAACCCGGGTGCGCGCCAATCGCCACGCCCAACTGCTTGGCGCGTTCGACGGTACGGCGCATGGTGCCCGGGTCGCCGGCGTGAAAGCCGGTGGCGATGTTGGCCGAGCTGATGTAGGCCATCAGTTCACTGTCGACGCCATCGCCGATGGTCCAGGGGCCGAAGCCTTCGCCCATGTCCGAGTTGAAATCCACTGCCTGCATCGGGGTCGCTCCGTTGAAGTTCTTGCGATGGAAATTAGGCTGCCCCTTGACCCCTTGGGAAGATCTATTATCAGATGACCCATCTTCTGAAAATCAGATACCCGATACTGATCGTTCCCACGCTCCGCGTGGGAATGCCGCCCTGGACGCTCTGCGTCCGCCTTTGAAATCGTGACGCGGAGCGTCACAGGATGCGTTCCCACGCAGAGCGTGGGAACGAGCGGAGAAACCAATGTCCCTGACCCTGCGCCAAATCCGCTACTTCGTCGCCACCGCCGAAATCGGCCAGATCTCCCAGGCGGCGATTCACCTGAACATCTCCCAATCGGCGGTGACCACCGCGATCAAGGAGCTGGAAGCGATGCTCGGCGCGCAGCTATTCGTGCGCTCGGCCCAGGGCATGAGCCTGACCGACGCCGGGCGGCATTTCCTCAACCGGGCGTATGTGATTGTGCGCAGCGTCGACGATGCCCTGAACAGCCCGTTGCCGGACTACCGCGCCAGCGGCGTATTGCGGGTGGCCGCCAGCTACACCGTGCTCGGTTACTTCCTGCCGCACCACTTGCAGCGCATGGAACACTGGCACCCGGACGTGACCATCGAGGTGTTCGAACAGGAACGCCAGGCCATCGAACACGGCCTGCTCAACGGCCAGTTCGACATGGCCGTGGTGCTCACCGCCAACCTCACCCACGCGGATATCGTCTCGGAAATCCTCTTCAACTCCGAACGCCGCCTGTGGCTGCCCAGCCATCACCCGTTGTGCGAACGCCCCGCCGTGAGCCTCGCCGATGTGGCCAGGGAGCCGTACATTTTCCTCACCGTCGACGAAGCCGAACAAAGCGCCATGCGCTACTGGGAACAGGCCGGGCAAACCCCCACGGTGCGGCTGCGCACCAGTTCGGTGGAGGCAGTGCGCAGCATGGTCGCCAACGGCAGCGGCGTGGCGATCTTGTCAGACCTGGTGCATCGCCCGTGGTCACTGGAAGGCAAACGCATCGAAACCGTGAGCGTCACCGACAAGGTCACGCCCATGAGCGTCGGCCTGGCCTGGCACCGCGAGCGCGATTTCACGCCGGCGATGCAGGCGTTTCGGGATTACTTCCATGATGCATTCCTGGCGCCGCAGCAGTTGTCTGCCCGGCGTTGAAAGCAGCCTGCAAGGTGGCGGCCAGCCAATCCATGAACACCCGCACCCGCAGCGGCAAATGCCGTTGGCCGGCGTATAGCAGGGACACGTCCAGTGCCGGCGCCGGATAGTCCGGCAGCACCGCCACCAACTCGCCGCTGGCCAGTTGATCGTGAATGCCCAGGGCGGGCACCTGGGTCAGGCCAAAACCACCGATGCACGCCGCCCGGTAAGCGTCGGTGCTGTTGACCGTGACGCGCCCGGCCATGGGAATCCGCTGCACCTTGTTGCCTTGTACGTATTCAAACCCTGGGGAGCGTGAGCCCAGCGGGCGTACGTAATGCACCAGTTGATGGTGAGCCAAATCAGCGAGCGTCCTGGGTACGCCGTGGCGCTTCAGGTACGCAGCACTGGCGCAGTTGATCATCGGCATGCTGCACAACAAGCGGGCTACCACCGACTGGTCCGGCTGCGCACCGACGCGCAAGACGCAGTCGAAACCTTCCGCCAGCAAATCAACCTGGCGGTCGGTGCTGCTGATTTCCAGCTCGATCAGCGGGTGCAGGTCCATGAACTCGGGCAGGCGCGGCAGGATCAATTCCCGGGCCATGACATTGGGCATGTCCACCCGAATGCGCCCCGCCAGCTGCGCTTCATCCTGGCGAAACAAGCCTTCCAGCTCTTCCATGTGCGACAGCAAATCCTTGCTGCGCTCATACAGCACGCGCCCGTCCTGGGTCGCCTGGACCTTGCGCGTGGTGCGCTGCAACAGGCGCGCGCCCAGCAACTCTTCCAGCGCCTGCACATGCTCGGAAACCGTGGAGCGCGGCAAGCCCAGGCTCTCGCCCGCCTGGGTGAAACTCGACAGTTCGGCAACGCGCACGAAGGTACGCAGCAACTCTAGTTTGTTCATGGGATTGTTCGCCTTATCCGGCCAGTGATTCCGGCATAGCTCTGTTTATCACGTTATGGCCGGACAAATACACTCAGTCCCACGAACCATCACACGCTCGAGGACTTCATCATGACCCGTAAAATCGCACTCATCACCGGCGCGAGCCGCGGCCTGGGCAAAAGCGCTGCGCTGCACCTGGCGGCACAAGGCGTCGACATTATCGGTACCTACAACAGCGCGGCGGACGAAGCCCAGGCCGTGGTCGCCCAAGTCGAAGCGCTGGGCGGCAAGGCGGCCATGCTGCAACTGGACGTCAGCCAGAGTTCCACCTTCGAGGCGTTCACCGCCCAGGTCGGCTCGGTATTGAAGGACGTGTTCGGCCAGGCGCACTTCAACTTCCTGATCAACAACGCCGGGATCGGCGCCCACGCCAGCTTCGCCGACACCACCGAAGCACAGTTCGACCAACTGGTGGCGATCCACTTCAAGGGCCCGTTTTTCCTGACCCAGAAACTGCTGCCGCTGATCAGCGACGGTGGCCGCATCATCAATATCTCCAGCGGCCTGGCGCGCTTCAGCCTGCCGGGTTATTCGGCCTATGCCTCGATGAAAGGCGCGGTGGAAGTGCTGACCCGCTACCAGGCCAAGGAACTGGGTGCCCGTGGCATCACCGTGAACACCCTGGCCCCCGGCGCGATTGCCACCGACTTCAGCGGCGGCGTGGTGCGCGACAATCCGGACGTGAACGCGATGGTCGCCAACAACACCGCCCTCGGTCGCGCAGGCTTGCCGGATGATATCGGCGGGGCGATTTCCACCCTGCTGGCCGACGGCAGCAACTGGATCACCGGGCAACGGGTCGAGGCCTCGGGCGGGATGTTTCTGTAACGCGCTCGGATTCTCCGCTAGCATCAATGCTTTCGGATACCTGACAGGCAATCACCCATGAGTTTTGATCCAGGACTGGCCGGTGGCATGGGCGTACTGGCCGCCGTGGTCGACAGCGGCAGTTTCGCCCGCGCCGCCGACAGCCTGGAGATGACGCCTTCGGGGGTCAGCCGGGCCATTTCGCGGCTGGAAAAACGCTTGGGCATCCGCCTGTTCGACCGCACTACCCGCTCGGTGCAATTGACCGACGAAGGTCGGCGTTTCTACCAGGAAATCGCCCCGCTGCTGGCCGGCCTGGAAGAAGCCGCCAGCTCGGCGGCCGACAGCGCCCTGACGGTTCGCGGGCGGTTGCGGGTGAACATCGACCCGTACTTTTCGCGGCTGGTGCTGGGGCCGGTACTGGGTGAATTCATGAGCCAATACCCGCAGCTGCAGTTGGACCTGCACACGCGGGATCAACTCGGGGACCTGGTGGCGGATGGCTTTGACCTGGCCATCCGTTTTGGCATTCCGCAATCGTCATCGCTGATCGCCCGCAAGCTGATGGAAGTGCGGGTGCTGACGTTGGCCTCGCCAGCTTATCTCGAGCGGTATGGTCGCCCTTCACACCCCAAGGACCTGGAAGACGGCCAGCACGTGTGCATCGACTTTCGCGACTCCCAGACCGGCCGGCCGTTTGGCTGGGAATTCCACCGGCCGGGCGAGCAGGTCAACGTCGCCACCAGCGGGCGGCTGGTGGTCAACGATGCAGGGACCTTGTACAGCGTGTGCGAACACGGCCATGCCGTAGCGCAAATGCTCGACCTTGGGCTGGCACCGGCGCTGGAATCCGGCGCGTTGATCGAGTTGTTTCCCGACTGGCCCGACGAGCGCTTCCCGTTGTATGCCTTCTACCCGTCGCGGCATTTGCCGGCGGCCAAGGTGCGGGCATTCCTCGATTTTGTGGCCTCCCTACAACCCCTGTAGGGGCTGGCTTGCCGGCGATGACGTATCCAAAATCGCCATCGCCGGCAAGCCGGACTCCTACGCGGTGCGCATCCGTTTCTGCAGGATCCGCTCCCGCGCGGCGTCATACGCCCAGTGATACACATAGGTGTATGGCAGGAAAAACAGCAACACGCCGATGTCGAGGATAAACGCCTGCATCAGGCTGATGTTCAGCCACCAGGCAATCAACGGCACACAGATCGCCACCAGCCCGCCTTCAAACATCAACGCATGCAGCACGCGGGTCCACACCCCGCCAGACAGTTGCAGGCGCGCCTTGAGACGGTCGAACAGGCCGTTGAAAATCACGTTCCAGGCCAGTGCCATAAGGCTGATGGCCAAGGTCACGACGCCCATCTCCAGGGCCGGTTTATCCATGATCCACGCCAGCAGCGGTGTACAGATCAACAAGGCCAAACCTTCAAAACCAATGGCCTGCCAAACGCGTTCAGTAATCGACTTGGTGGGTGTCATGACCCGTTCTCCGTGAGTGACGATGGTTGCCATCATTACCCTTTGACTCGATACTTCATAACCAGTAACCATCGATCAAGGCGATAGTCATGGCATCCCACGAAGTGCTTCAGGCGTTTGTGCAGGCGGCGACCCACGGTTCGTTTTCAGCGGCGGCGCGCAAGTTGGGCAAGAGCCAGTCCACCGTCAGCGCGGCGGTGGCCAGCCTGGAGATTGACCTGGATGTGGTGCTGTTTGATCGCAGCAGCCGCAAGCCGACGCTGACCCCGGCCGGGCATGTGCTGCTGCAACGCGCCGAGCAGGTGTTGGAAGCCAGCAGCCGCCTGGAGTTGGCGGCCAGTCAGTTATCCCAGGGGTTGGAGCCGAAGCTGAGTATCGCGATGTCCGATACGTACCAGTCGGACCGTTTCGAAACCGCCCTCAGCGCCTTCGAACAGCGCTACCCGGACCTGGAGCTGGAATGCCTGATCGCCGAATGCGAGGACTTGATTGCCCTGGTGCAAAGTGGCCGGGCGCAGATTGCGTTTATCGAGATGCAGGAGGTTTACCCGCCGGACCTCACCAGCACCACCGTGGAAGAGCGCACGGAAATCGCGCTGTTTGTCTCACCCAGACATCCGCTGGCGAACCTTGCGGACATCGACCAGCAAACCCTGGAACAACACCGCGAACTGCGCCTGGCGAGCATCATCAACCCGAATGAAACCCGCGGCCTGGGCCGAGTGTGGTCAGCGCCCAGTTACCTGATGCTGATGGAAATGGCGCAGCTGGGTTTTGGCTGGGCACCGCTGCCGCGCTGGCTGGTGGAGCGGTTTGGCGGCGGCCATCTGTGTGAAATCAAGGCCCGGGGCTGGCCTCGTTCGGTGGCGGTGGATGCGTTGTGGTCACGCCAGCATCCGCCCGGCCCGGCCGGCAGTTGGTTGCTGGGCAAGATGCTGGAATAACGCCGAAACACACTATTCGCAACAATGAAGATCAAATGTGGGAGCTGGCTTGCCTGCGATAGCGGTGTGTCAGTCACCACCGCTATCGCAGGCAAGCCAGCTCCTACATTGAATTTGCGGTGAATTCAAAGGCGCCGTCAGGCGGCTTCAATCTGCGGCGGGCGGTTGTTCTGGAAATACTCATGCAAGGCCCGCAACGCCGGCAACTCCAGGGCCTGGGCGGCAAAGCACAAGCCCACCCGACGCGTCGGTGCCGGCAGGTGCCAAGGGCGAATCACCACCCCGGCCCGCTCCGCCGCCAGCGACTGCGGCAACATCGCCACGCCGACACCGGCCGCCACCATGTGCAATGCCTGGGTCAACGAACCGGCATGCCCGGCCACCGCCTGGGGCGAGCGGCCGTACAAGGCCATCAGCCGTTGGTGGGAATCATGCTGCGGGCAGGTAATCCAGTCTTCGATCGGCGCCCAGGCCTGCTCCTTGCCGCCCGCCGCCATCGGGTGCGCAATCGGCAGTGCCATCACGTAGGACTCTTCCCAAAGCGGCAGGAATAATTCGTCCTCGCAGCACATTTCCTCTACCGCCAGGCGCCCTTCTCCTTCGCAGCCTTCCTGCAAGGTCAGCAGCAAACCCGGCAGGCCCTGGTGCGCCATGCGCAGGAAGGTTTCGATCTGGCTGTCGGCAATATCGCCTTCCACACCCAGTTCCAGGGCGATGCGGTTTTCGCGCCCGCGAAACAAGCGGCTCAACGCATCGGCCTCGGCCACCATGCGCCGGGCTTGCGGGTACAGCACCCGCGCCTCGTCACTGACCTCGACCCCACGAGGCTGGCGCAGAAACAGCGCCACGCCCAGTTCTTCTTCCAGTTGCTTGATGGTCACCGACAACGTCGGCTGGCTGATGAACAGGCGCTGGGCGGCGGCGGTGATATTGCGTTCCTCGAATACCGCGAGAAACGCCTTGAGATGACGCACATCCATAGTTAATACCGATGACAGACAGAGGAATAAGGCATTTTTCAGCCAGCCGAGGGCTAAATATACTGCGCTCCACGTTCAGTTATTTGTTTTTCTTATTTCAGGAGTTCCACCATGAGCAAGCCATTGATCATCATCACCGGTGCCAGTTCGGGCATTGGCGAAGCGACTGCGCGCTTGCTGTCGGCCGCCGGCCACCCGCTGTTGCTGCTGGCCCGCCGCATCGACCGGCTGAATGCGCTGGAGTTGCCGAACACCTTGAGTCGCGGTGTCGACATCACCGATCGCGCTGCGCTGGTGGCAGCGGTGAAAGAAGCCGAAGCGCAATTCGGCCCGGCCGATGCACTCATCAACAATGCCGGCGTGATGCTGCTGGGCGCGGTCAGCGAACAGGACCCGGCACAGTGGGAGCAGATGCTCGACGTCAACGTAAAGGGCCTGCTGAACGGCATCCATGCAGTGGCCGGCAGCATGGTCGAGCGCAAGGGTGGCACCATCATCAACGTCAGCTCGGTGGCCGGGCGCAAGACCTTCCCCAACCACGTCGCCTATGTAGGCACCAAGTTCGCCGTGCATGGAATTTCGGAAAACCTGCGGGAAGAAATGTCGCCGCACAATGTGCGTGTGATCACCATTGCGCCGGGCGCGGTGGAAACCGAACTGCTGAGCCACACCACCGACGAAGCCATCAAGACCGGCTACCAGGCGTGGAAACAGGACATGGGCGGCACCGTGTTGAGCGCCGATGATGTGGCTTCGGCGATTGCCTATGCCTACCAGCAGCCGCAGCATGTGTGCATTCGCGAGATCGTGTTGGCGGCGACGCGTCAGCAGCCGTAACTCATTCATCAAGACAACATCGAACAAATGTGGGAGCGGGCTTGCTCGCGAATGCGGTGTGTCAGTCAACATTTCAGTGACTGATCCACCGCATTCGCGAGCAAGCCCGCTCCCACATTTGGATCTCCGGCGCCTGCACTATTTGAGTTCGGCCAATCGCCGCTCGATAAAGCGCTTTTCGGGCACTTGCTGGGTCAATGCCAGTGCCCGTTCAAACGCCCGCCGCGCGTCCTCCACTCGCCCCAATCGCCGACAAAACTCGCCCCGCGCCGAGTACGCCAGGTGATAGTCCACCAACTCCCCCCGCGCCAGAATGCCGTCCACCAATTGCAAACCGGCCTGCGCCCCATCGCGCATCGCAACGGCCACCGCGCGATTCAGCTCGATCACCGGCGATGGCATCGCTCCAAGCAACACGTCATACAGCCCGACGATCTGCGGCCAATCAGTCTCATCGGCGCTCACGGCTTCAGCGTGTACCGCCGCAATCGCTGCCTGCAGGCTGTAGGGCCCGAAGCGGCGTGTGGTCAGGGATTTCTCCACCAGGGCGCATCCTTCAGCAATCAACGACGCATCCCACAGCGAACGGTCCTGCTCATCCAGCAGCACCAATTCGCCGCCCGCCGAGGTGCGTGCCGGGCGCCGGGACTCGTGGAGCAACATCAGCGCCAGCAAGCCCATCACTTCCGGTTCCGGCAACAACTCCATCAGCAAACGGCCCAGGCGAATCGCTTCGCGGGTCAGGTCTTCACGGGTCAGGTCGGCGCCCATGGACGCTGAATAGCCTTCGTTGAACACCAGGTAAATCACCCGCAGCACACTGTCCAGGCGCTCGGGCAACTCCGCCAGGGATGGCACCTGATAGGGGATCTTCGCTTCGCGGATCTTGCCCTTGGCCCGCACGATGCGCTGGGCGATGGCAGTGGGCGTGGCGAGAAACGCCCGGGCGATTTCCTCGGTGGTGAGGTCGCAGATCTCACGCAAGGTCAGCGCCGCCTGGGCATCCGCCGCCAGCGCCGGGTGGCAGCAGGTGAAGATCAGGCGCAAGCGGTCGTCTTCCACGTCTTCAACGCTCCAGTCTGCCGCTTCCAGCGCATCGGCTTGCGCCTGCAACAACGGGGTAAAACGCGCCTGGCGACGTAAACGGTCGATGGCCTTGAAGCGCCCGGTCGAGACCAGCCAGGCCCGGGGGTTATCCGGCACACCGTCCTGCCCCCAGCGCTCGACTGCGACGAAGAACGCCTCGTGCAAGGCTTCTTCAGCCAGGTCGAAATCGCCAAGCAAGCGAATCAGGGTCGCCAGGATGCGCCGCGATTCGCTGCGATAAACCGCTTCAACCCGGGCCTGCACCGTCAATCGCGCAGGCCTTCGGTCACCAGCGTCACCAGCCGGTCGAGGCTCTGTCCCCAGCCCTCGTGAAAGCCCATGGCTTCGTGGGCCTGCTTGGTTTCGGCGCTCCAGTGCATGGCGCGGGCGGTATAGAGGGTTTTGCCGTCGACGTCTTCAAAGGTAACTTCTGCGGTCATGAATGGCTGGCCCGAAGGGATCCAGCCGGGGGTGAAGGCGTCGGTAAACACCAGCCGACTGGGGGCGGTAATCTCCAGGAATACGCCCTGGGTTGGGTATTCGCTGCCGTCCGGCGCGCGCATCAGCGTGCGAAATTGCCCACCCACCCAAAGGTCCATTTCGCACTCGGGAGTGGTCATGCCGTGTGGGCCCCACCACTGCTGCAACAAGGCCGGCTCGGTCCAGGCGCGAAACACGCGGCTGCGAGGGGCATCAATCAAGCGACTGATGGACAGTTCAAATTCGGCGGGTTTGGGTTGAATGCTCATGGGAAACCTCCTGGGTTTTATTGTTGTGATCAGAGATTCAATTCACGCACGGGGCGCACTTCCACACTGCCGACCCGGGCCGCCGGTATGCCACCGGCCACCTGGATCGCTTCATTCAGGTCCTTGGCTTCGATCAGGTAAAACCCGGCGAGCTGCTCCTTGGTTTCGGCAAACGGCCCGTCGGTGATCGACAACTTGCCGTTGCGCATGCGCACGGTGGTGGCGGTGCTCACCGACTCCAGCGGCTCGGCGGCGAGCATGCGCCCGCTGGCCTGCACGGACTGGCCATAGGCGAAACATTCCGGGTCCTTGGGGCTGTCGGGCGAATCGTGCAGCACCTGTTCGCTGCTATAGATCAGGCAGAGGTATTTCATGGGATTCTCCGTTTTCGGACAACTGACTATAGTTCGCGGCGCTCAAGGTTTCAGGTCGAACAGACCGGCGCCGGTTTCCATGTCGAACGGTGCCGACCAATGTTCATGCACCACTTTCCACTCGCCGCCAACGCGCTGGTAGCCGGCGCTGACGCGCATCCAGCAGGTCTTGAGTACGCCGTCGGGCCCGGTGCCGCCACAGTGCGCGAGCCAGTGGGCAAAGGCGCTGTTATCGCCGGCGACGATACGCATCTCATGGAAGTCAAAGACCCCAGGGCCCGGGCAGAACTCCATGCACGCCTTCCAGTGCGCCTGATAGGCGGCCTTGCCCTTGAACTGCAGGGCGCTAACGGCGTCGAACGCGACGATATCGTCGGCGTAAAAGCTGACAATCTTCTCGACATCCTTGGCGGTGACCGCCTGTTTCCATTGTTCGATCAAGCTGCTGATTGCGGTGCTCATGGCGATACTCCTTGCGGGAAAAATCACTGAAGACACCCTTAGTCGACTGAGCCCCGGGCCAATCGACAGTCCCGCAAAAAATAATTGCGACTACCGCAAACCCGCTAGAATCCGCGCTTCTATGTAGGATTTCGGATGCTACGCCGATGGAAACCCGCCTCGTCGCCTATCAGACGTTGACTGCCCTGCAACAACAGCAACTCAACGTCCTGGAAGTGCATCCCGAACAACTGGGTTTTTCCGGCGATATCTACTGTGCGCTGAACACCCTGCTGGTCAATCCGAATCCCGGCGTGGCAGGCTTTGCGTTACTCGCCGACGAGATTCCCGTGGCCTTCCTGCTGCTCAAACGCCCACCCTGCCTGCCCCATTGGGCGGATGAACACAGCGCCACGCTGCATGCGTTGCAAGTCGATCGCCATCAGCAAGGCCTGGGGTTTGGCAAAGCCTGCCTGCAAGCCCTCCCCGCCGCCGCGCGCCTGGTTTGGCCGCAGATCAAGGCGCTGGAGCTGTCGGTGGACACGGACAATGTGGCGGCGATGGGGCTGTATTTGCAGCAGGGCTGGGTGGACAGCGGGGAGGCGTATAAGGGGCGGATTGGGTATGAGCGCCGGTTGGCGTGGGTGTTTTAAACAATAAGGAGCTGGTGAAGATGCTAACAACCCTGGAACAACTCGAAACCCTCTACGGCCTCCCCCACGAGCGGGCCGTGCGCAAGGAAATCCCGTTTCTCAACGAGGATTACCAGGCCATGGTCCGCGCGTCACCCTTGGTGGTGGTGAGTTCATCCGGCCCGGACGGCATCGACGGTTCGCCCCGTGGCGATGTGCCAGGTTTTGTACGAATTATCGACGAGCGCACGTTGGCGATTCCGGATCGGCCGGGGAATAACCGCCTCGACACCCTGCGTAATCTGGTGGTGGACCCGCGTATAGCGTTGCTGTTCATCATCCCGGGGATTGGCGAGACGTTGCGGGTCAATGGCCGGGCGCAGATTTCCATCGAGCCAGAGTTGCTGGAGAGCTTTGCGGTAAATGGCAAAGCGGCCCGTTCGGTGATTCTGGTGCAGGTGGAGGCGGCATATTTCCATTGCTCCAAAGCCTTTGTGCGCTCCGATTGCTGGAACCCGGAAAAGCATCTGGATCGCTCGGCACTGCCCTCCGCCGGGGCGTTTCACAAGCGCTTGAATGATGGGGCGTTCGACGCCGAAGCCTATGACCGCGAGATGCCGGAGCGGGTCAAGGCCACGCTGTATTGAGAGGCCATTGCAGGAGCGAACGTGCTCGCTCCTGCCGGTGGCGCGGTCAGGCGGATTCGGCGTTGATGGGGATCCAGATTTCCACGGAGCCCGTGCCTTTACCCACATCGAAATCGGCGCTGTAGCGCTCAAAATCAGCCCCGACCACCTTGTACCCGGAGGCCGGCAGCCATTCGAACATGATGCGTTCATAGGTCTGCGCCAGCGCCTGCACCGGGCCAAAATGCGGGAACACGGCATAGCGATGGGCCGGGATTTCAATCGACTGGAAGTTGCTCGGTACATCGCCCTTGGCCGGTACTTCAACGCCGGCCAGGTAGTCAAATTCATCGTGTTTGGCGTTGTAGCACACGCCATAGGTTACGCCGCCGACGCGTTTCTTGATCTCTTTGAAGCAGCTGTCGAACAGCTCCCACAACTTGGGAATATCGCCAATCGTGGCCTTTGAATAACGCCCTTGCACACCCGCGATCACCAGGGCCTTGCCCTCTTCCATGCGCGGCTGTAACGGCAGTTTTGTCTGTTGATCCATCTGAACAGTCTCCTTCTTATGAGGGAACAAACCCGCGTCGAGTATAGGGGCATATCCCCGTCGCACTCCAAACAGAAATTTTTCCCACAGCATCTGGACAATTGGCCATCACCGACCGTATTGTCTGCCCCGCAGGCCACCGCAGTGGCCGACGTCGCTCGGACGGTTCCGGGCGCTTACGTATTTCGAGGCAACAATGGCCGAACCCCGTTCGCCGCGCCGCTTTGCGCGCATAGATCGACTCCCCCCTTACGTGTTCAATATCACTGCCGAGTTGAAGATGGCTGCGCGTCGGCGCGGCGAAGACATCATCGACTTGAGCATGGGTAACCCGGACGGCGCCACTCCACCGCACATTGTGGAAAAAATGGTCACCGTCGCCCAACGCGAAGACACCCACGGTTACTCCACTTCCAAAGGCATTCCGCGGCTGCGCCGGGCGATTTCGCGCTGGTACAAAGACCGCTACGAAGTGGACATCGACCCGGAAACCGAAGCCATCGTGACCATCGGTTCCAAGGAAGGCCTGGCGCACTTGATGCTGGCCACCCTGGACCAGGGCGACACGGTGCTGGTGCCCAACCCCAGCTACCCGATTCACATCTACGGTGCCGTGATTGCCGGCGCCCAGGTGCGTTCGGTGCCGCTGATTCCGGGGGTGGACTTCTTCGCTGAACTGGAACGTGCGATTCGTGGCTCGATCCCCAAGCCGAAGATGATGATCCTCGGCTTCCCGTCCAACCCCACCGCACAGTGCGTGGAACTGGACTTCTTCGAACGGGTGATCGCCCTGGCCAAGCAGTACGACGTGCTGGTGGTGCATGACCTGGCCTACGCCGACATCGTCTACGACGGCTGGAAAGCTCCGTCGATCATGCAAGTGCCGGGCGCCAAGGACATCGCGGTGGAGTTTTTCACCCTGTCCAAGAGCTACAACATGGCCGGCTGGCGCATTGGTTTCATGGTGGGCAACCCGGAACTGGTCAACGCCCTGGCGCGGATCAAGAGTTACCACGACTACGGCACCTTCACCCCGCTGCAAGTGGCGGCGATTGCGGCGCTGGAAGGCGATCAGCAGTGCGTGAAAGACATTGCCGAGCAGTACCGTCAACGCCGTAACGTGCTGGTGAAAGGCCTGCATGAGCTGGGCTGGATGGTCGAGAACCCGAAGGCGTCGATGTACGTCTGGGCGAAGATTCCCGAGGCGTACGCCGCAATGGGTTCGCTGGAGTTTGCCAAGAAGCTGCTGCTTGAGGCGAAGGTGTGTGTGTCGCCGGGGATTGGCTTTGGTGAGTATGGCGACGACCACGTGCGCTTTGCACTGATCGAAAACCAGGACCGGATTCGCCAGGCGGTGCGGGGCATCCGGGCGATGTTCCGGGCGGATGGGCTGGTCAAGAAAGCTGACGCCTGACCCGATCCAACGGCAGGAACCCAATCAATGTGGGAGCG
>NZ_JACAOM010000080.1:0-1634 GCF_013386245.1 Pseudomonas sp. 21615526
ACACCACGACACATAGGAAAATTATGGCACTTTGCCAAAACTTTTGAAGCAACCGTAAGAAACGGACTACATCAACTTAACGAGAATGATTTATTGCAGAACAAATCCGTAAGAAGAGGATTACATATTATAAAAAACAACAGTAATTACTGGGGCACGCCAACTAACAAGTTGGCGAATATGTCGAAAGGGTCAGTGCGCTGATCGGCCCGTTTCGAGTCCCGTCTCACAAGACGCGAGATGACCGTTCGTCTGCCGGGGTTGCGGCGGCAATAAGATATATCTTACGTTGTATCTAAACCAAGCGAGAGCACCCGAAATGAGAGACCATCATTCACACCGCGACCCCGGTGACAGCCGCGACGGCTTCGACAAACGTCCAGGCCGCGAGCGCGGCGGCCGTGGCCCGCGGGTCTTCGCCCCCGGCGACCTGAAACTGCTGCTGCCGGCGCTGATCGCCGAACAGCCGTGCCATGGCTACGACCTGATTCGCCGGATCGAGACCCTGTTCGACGGCGCCTACAGCCCCAGCCCCGGCGTGATCTACCCCACGCTGACCTTTCTCGAAGAAAGCGAATTGATTACCGGCGACGCCGAAGACGGAAAAAAACGCTACACAATCACCGACGCCGGTCGTCTCTTCTTAAGCGAACAGGCGGTTGCCCTCGAAGGCATTCGCATGCGCATGGATGTGAGCAAACGTTCGCTGCGGGGCCAGGACCGTCCGCCGGAAATCCACGAGGCGGTGCATAACCTGCGCCACGCCTTGCATTCGCACCACGGGCGCTGGAGCCCGGAAGAAATCGTTCGTGTCGCGGCGCTGCTCAACAGCACCGCCCAAGCCATTGCCGACGGGAAAGCTCAATGAATACCCAAGCCATCCACCGCGTGACCCACGAAATCAAACGCCGCCGCCTCGAAGTCCTGCGGGTGGTCGACATCACCCCGCGCATGCGCCGCATCACCCTGGGCGGGCCGGAACTGGCGGGCTTTATCAGCCTGGGCAGTGACGATCACATCAAGCTGCTGTTCCCACAGAACGCCGCCGAACAAGCGGCGCTGGACAGCCCCGACTTCAACCTGCGCGGCGACGGCCCGCAACCCGCCATGCGCGACTACACCCCACGCCGGTACGACCTGGACATCGGCGAGCTGGACATCGACTTCGTGCTGCATGGCGATGGCCCTGCCTCCACCTGGGCCGAGCAGGCCAAGGTCGGTCAGCACCTGCACATCGGCGGGCCGCGTGGCTCGATGATCGTGCCGGATATCTTCGACAGCTACCTGTTGATCGGCGATGAAACCGCGATTCCGGCGATTGCCCGGCGCCTGGACGAATTGCCGGCGGGGCGCAAGGTATTGGCGGTGATCGAGATCGCCAATGCGGCGGAACAGCAGCCGCTGGCCAGCGCTGCCGAAGTGGAAGTGATCTGGGTGGTGCGCGGCCAGGATGACCTGCTCGAGACGGTGCAGAACCTGACGCTGCCGGGCGGTTCGCTGTACAGCTTTGTCGCCACCGAGAGCAAGCTCTCGCGCCAGGTACGGCGGGTGCTGCTGGACACGCACAACGTCAATGAGGCATTCCTCAAGGCCGTGGGTTACTGGCAACAGTGATCCCTGTAGGAGCGAGCTTG